>NZ_CP053825.1:1200000-1500000 GCF_013372105.1 Campylobacter armoricus | reverse complement strand
AGAATGTAAAATTTTGTTAATACTAGCTTGTTTTTTACGATTTTCTAAAAATTGTGTATTTAAAATGTCTTTTTGATTGTTAATTTCTTCAAGATTAATATTTGAATTATTTTGATTAAAATCATCCTTTATTTTTTCAAAATCTTTAGTGATTTTCTCATTATATAAAGTGTAAATAGAACTTGAGTTTGTAAATTCTTGCATATTAATGCTATGTTGATAATTAATATATTGTTGAAAAAATACAGAAAGCTTGTCTTCTGAAGTATTATTTTTATCAACTCCATTGATGTATAAATACAAATCAAAGCTCATTTTTTCTCTATTGTTTTCATTGATAAAATCTTGAGTGCTAATTTCTCCACTCATAAGTTTTTGAAAATTTATATTTGAGCTAATATCAAGTTCAATAGGAGATAAAAAGAAATTTGTTTTTATGTTGTTTTGTTCTTTTAGATCATGATAAATATAATTTAACAACAAACCACTTTTTGAAACTTCTGCTTGCTTATTTAGATATGGTTTGATAATAGGATTGTTGGTTGTATTTTCTAAACTTGCATTAAATGCAAAATTTCCTATTTTATTATCAAGCATTAAGGTATTTAAATTTTTGTTAAGTTCCTTTGCGTTCTGTAAGCTTTTTATATCTTCATATATTTTTAAAATTTTCCCCTCGTAATTATAGCTATACCCTTGATTTAATTTTAATATTTGAGATTTGTTTAAAAAAGAATTATCGTTTTTTTGAAATTCTGGATTAATTGTTTTTAATGTGTTATGGTAGGTGTTTAAAAGTCTAGGCAAATCAATTTTATTGTAATTTAAATTTTCATCTAATTTGATAAGTTCTTTTGAAATTTCTCTTATGCTTTTTATATTGATATTATATTCTAAAGGAATTCTTGCAGTTTTATTGAGATCTTTTTCAAAAAAACCTTGTTCATCTATCCTAAATCCAAATTCACTAGCATATGTTATTTTATAGTCTAAATTTGAATTTTTACTCTCAAATGAATTATTTTTAATTTCTGTATTTTCTTTTTTTGTTTCTATGTTTTCAGTTTTTGCAAAAGGATAATTTGCAAAATTCTGATATGGATTGATATTAGAATTTATAAACATAACTCTTCTCTTCAAAAATATTGCTTAACTTTTCAAAAGCAAAAGCTATGCCAAAATTTTTGAATCGAAGAGAAATTTTTAAGCGTAAATGTCAAGCAATCCTGAACTAGTGCTAGGAGTAGTAGTTGGAGCAGGGTTTGCATTTACGCCTTCAAGTACTTGCATTACTGCATTTTCATTAACTTCTATGGTTTTTTTCATCATAGTAGTTGCAATATTAAGCATTAAACTTGCTTGGTTATTGGTAACTTCGCCCATAACTTACTCCTTTGTTTTGGATTCATAATATTATCGGCAAAGTTTTATAATTATTAAGCTATATTATAAATTTTTGAAATATAGTAATTGTGGTTGTTTTCTTTGGCTTCAATCATATCAATATAATTTTTAAATTCATTAGTATCTTTAAAAAGATTTTTTATTGTTGTATAAATTCCGTTAGAAAAATTTTCTAAATTGTTTTGTGATTTTAAAAATCTTTCAATTTGATAAATCCTAGCAATTTCTCTTTCATACTCATCTTGAGTCATTCTTTTTGCGTTGTATTCTTCATTTAAACATTTTTTATTATTGATAATAAATGATTTTTTTTGATTATTTATTTTAAATTCAATGATAAAATCTTCGTTAGAATTTATAATCTTGAAATATTTCAATTTAGCTTTTTCTTCTAAAAGTTCAAAACACACACACTCTAAAAACATTTGTGTAAAGAGTTCTCTTTCAAAAATATTTTGGCAAATATCAGTATATTTTAAACCTAAATTTTGTTGGTGATCTAAAAATGCTACATTTGACATGATCTATCCTTTTTTCATGGCTTTTTGCTATAATGTTAAAGCAAAAATTATTCCAATTATTGTGTATCAATCATTTTGAGCATATTTATAGTATCTTCAAATTCAAAACTTTCTTCAGGATTTTGACTTAAAAATTGCTGCATAAAATCTTTTTTAGCAATAGCTTGATCAAGTTCTTTGTCGGTACCTTTTTGATAAGCACCAATTCTTAATAATACTTCATTTTCTTTAAGCAAAGAATTTAAACGCTTGAATTGTCTAGCCGCAAGTTTGTGTTCATTGCTAATAATATCTCCCATAACCCTTGAAGCTGAATTTTGTATATTAATAGGTGGATAAATACCAAAATCAGTAAGCTCTCTACTTAAAACTATATGTCCATCAAGTATAGATCTACTTTGATCTGCAATCGGATCGCTCATATCATCTCCATCTACAAGCACGGTGAAAAATGCAGTTATGGTCCCCTTACCTTCTTCTTTCCCTGCTCGCTCCATAAGCTGTGGTAAAAGACTTAAAACACTAGGCGGATAGCCTTTTGTAGTTGGTGGTTCGCCTAATGCAAGGCCTATTTCTCTTTGAGCCATAGCAAAACGAGTAACACTATCCATTATAAAAAGCACATCTTTTCCTTGCTCTTTAAAATACTCAGCTACACTCATAGCACAAAATGCACCATATTTTCTCATCAAAGCACTATCATCACTTGTGGCTACTATGATAACAGTATCATCTAATTTTCCACCTAAATTTTTTTGTATAAATTCAGGAATTTCTCTACCGCGTTCGCCTATTAAGGCTATAACTTTTATAGGAGCTTTGGAATTTTTTACTATCATACCCATAAGAGTTGATTTTCCTACTCCACTACCTGCAAAAATTCCAAGCTTTTGTCCCACTCCGCAAGTTAAAAGCGCATCTATGGTTTTTACTCCAACTGGAAAAACTTCTTCTATTAAACCTCTTTTCATTGCATCAATAGGTGCACGCATAATAGGCATAAATTTACTCGCCTCAATAGACCCTTTGCCATCTTTTGGACGCATAAAAGGATCAACTACTCTTCCTAAAAGTTCATCACTAACGCCAATTTGCATACCTGCATCGTTTATAAATGCACGATCGCCTATTTTAAAACCCTCTACAAAACCAAAAGGACTTAGATAGCTTAAGTTTTCATCAACTTCTACCACCATAGCCATAGCTTCTTTGCTCTCATCTTCACTAGAAACTATTTTAATGATATCACCTATGCTAGTTTTTAAACCATTAATCTCTATGCTTGTGCTTGAAATTTTAGTAATTTGACCAAACACACTAGCAAGATTTTGTGAGGTTATTTTGCTACGAAGTTTTTCTAAACCCATTAGAATCTAACCTGTCTAGACGAGTTTATCAAAGAGAAAAATTCTTTTCTAGTTTTTTCATTTTTTAAAAAACTTCCTCTTAAAGCTGAAGTGCTAGTAGTAGAATTTGCCTTTTGCACCCCACGCATTTCAACGCACATATGTCTTGCTTCAATAACTACCCCAACACCTTTTGCGCCTACATATTCCATTAAAGCTTCTGCGATTTGTTCTGTGAGTTGTTCTTGAATTTGTAATCTTCTTGCAAAAACTTCTACAAGGCGTGGAATTTTACTAAGCCCTATGACTTTTTTATTTGGTATATACGCAACATGCACACGACCAAAAAATGGTAAAAGATGGTGTTCGCAAAGACTATAAAATTCTATATCTCTTACTAAAACCATTTCGTTATTTGAACTTTCAAACAAAGCATCATTCAATATTTTTTTGGGATCTTGTTTATAACCACTGCTTAAAAATTCAAAAGCTTTAAATACTCTTGTAGGAGTTTTTAAAAGTCCTTCTCTTTGAGGATTTTCTCCAATAATTTCTAGCATATTTTTTACTGCTTGTTCAAATTTTTCTTGCATTTTTTCTCCATAAAAATTAAAATTTTAACATATTTTTATTTTTATATAAAGTGATAAGGAAAATTTTGGTATATTATCAAAAAATTTTATTAAAAAAGGGAAAATATTATGGAAGTTACAGCAAAACTAATTGATTTTGCAAATGCAAATGCTACTGTGAAAATTGCTCAAGGAGCCATTAAAGCAGAAGTTGAAAAATTAGCTAAAAAAGCATCTAAAACTATGAAGATGGATGGTTTTAGAGCAGGAAAAGTTCCTGTTGCTGCTATACTTAAAAGATATGAAAAAGAGCTTACAAGAGATGCGGAGCAAGATCTTTTAAGAAATGCTGTAGATGGTGCTTTAAAGGAAGTCAAAAAAGAAGCTAAAGATTTAGTAGGTGAGCCATATTTTGAGAAATTTGATAGAAAAGATGGTGATATTGAGGCTCAAATGGTGCTTTCTTTTAAACCGGAAGTAAAATTAGATGGTTATGAAGAATTAATCCCAACTTATAATACACCAAAAGTAACTCAAAAAGAAATTGATGCAAAAAAAGAGGAATTATTAAAAAGATTTGCAACTCCTGAAACAATCAAAGAGACAAGAGCGTTAAAAGAAGGAGATTTTGCTAAATTTGACTTTGAAGGCTTTGTTGATGGTAAAGCTTTTGATGGTGGAAAAGCTCAAAATTATGTTTTAGAAATTGGTTCAAAGCAGTTTATACCTGGATTTGAAGAAGGTATGATAGGTCTTAAAAAGGGTGAGGAAAAAGATATTAATGTAACTTTTCCAAAAGAATATGGAGCAACACATTTAGCAGGAAAAGATGCGATATTTAAAGTAAAAATTCATGAAATTCAAGAACTTAAAATGCCTGAATTAAATGAAGAGCTTTTAAAAAGCTTACTCCCTGAAGAAAAAGAACCAAGTGTTGAAAAATTAGACGCGAAATTAAAAGAACAATTAAAAAATGAAAAAATATTTAAACTTATCAACGATGAACTTAAAAATCAATTCGCAGAAGCTTTAGTAGCTAAGTTTGATTTTGTTTTACCAAGAAATATAGTAGAACAAGAAACAGATATGCAATTTAGAAGTTCTTTGAGAAATTTAAGTGAAGAAGAACTAAAAGAATTTAAAGATGAAGCAAAATATAAAGAAAAAAGAGAAAGTTTTAAAGAAGATGCACAAAAAAGTGTAAAATTAACTTTCATTATAGATGAGTTAGCAAAACTTAGAAATGTTCAAGTAAGTGATCAAGAATTAATCCAAGCAATTTATTTTGAAGCTTATAGATATGGTTTTAATCCGCAAGAACATTTAGAAAATTATAAAAAACAAGGTGCATTACCAGCGATTAAAATGTCTTTGATAGAAGAAAAACTTTTTGCTGATATTTTCAAAAAAAATGAAAAAAAGAAAACTGAAAAAGAAAGTGAAAAATAATGAGTTCATACATACCTTATGTAGTTGAAAAAACCAGTAGAGGTGAAAGAAGTTATGATATATACTCAAGGCTTTTAAAAGATAGAATTATTATGTTAAGCGGTGAGATTAATGATGATCTTGCTGCCTCTATTGTAGCTCAACTTTTATTTTTAGAAGCAGAAGATCCTCAAAAAGATATTTATCTTTATATTAACTCACCAGGTGGAGTTGTAACAAGTGGATTTAGTATTTATGATACTATGAATTATATTAAAGCAGATGTAAGCACTATTTGCATTGGGCAAGCTGCTTCTATGGGTGCGTTTTTGCTTAGTTGTGGTACCCCAGGTAAAAGATTTGCTTTGCCAAATTCAAGAATTATGATTCATCAACCTTTGGGTGGTGCAAGAGGACAAGCAACAGATATTGAAATTCAAGCAAAAGAAATTCTAAGATTAAAAGCAATTTTAAATGATATTTTAGCTAAAAATACCAAGCAAAAACTTTCTAAAATAGAAAAAGATACAGATAGAGATTTTTTTATGAGTGCTGTAGAAGCTAAAGAATATGGTTTAATCGATAAGGTTTTGGAAAAAAGTTTTAAATAAGGAAAAAAATAGCAATGCTAGATGATGATTTATTTGCTGATTTAAATTTAAGTAGTGATCCAACTTCGGTTAAAGAAGCTCCAAAAATCCAAAAGATTAGTGGAGGGGAATTTGAAAAATTTGCAAAATCTATTTTAAGTGAGCTTATAAAAGATAATATCCCCCCAACTCCTATGAACTATGGAGTGTATTTTCAAAAAATGCTTGAAGAGCGTCCAATTACATTTAAAAAGAAGATTAATGAAATTATGGAGTTTGAGCAAAAAGATGATGGTATCAAACGAGCAAATATAGAACAAGAGATTAAAAAAAGCTTTAGTTCAACTTCAGCATTATTGCAATATATTGCTATGATTTATAGACATCTTGAAACGGTTAAAGATGTGCTAAGAAGGCGTAATTCAGAGTTAGCGGTAAGTACTGGAAATTTAGCAGTTTCTAATGTTATTCACGCTTTAGAAGCTGATCTTTCAAGATTTTCAAGTATTTTAGATAAGTATTCAGATGAAATTAAAGAGAATTTTGATGAGGTTAGACAAACTTATAAACATATAGAAGAACAAAGTGATTTTGATTCTAAATTTGGAGTTTATAATAAAAAATACTTTTTAGAAAATTTAGAAAAAAGTATAGAAAGCAATGCAAAATATAATTATCATACATCGTTAATATTTTTTAGAGTAAAAGAAGAAATTTTAGAGCAAACTTATACCCAAAAAGAAAAAAACGCATTTTTAAAAAGTGTTTGTAAAATTTTTAGTAAAAATATATCATCAAGTGATATAGTAGCACATTGTGGAAATAATATTTTTGCTATGATGATTTCTCATACTAATTTAGAAAAAACACAAGAAATTTGCAATAAAATTTTAGAATCTTTAGAAAATTCAAATTTTTTCTTAGCAGATAAAGAAATAGAAGTAGATGTTGAGGTTGCTATAAGTGCAGTTAATCAAGATAGCAAAAGTGAAGAGTTAATAGAAAAATGCATTGAAGCTTTAAAAGATTCTGGTAAAAATTTAGAGTCTTTTGTGATAGTGGAAAAAGAAAAATGATAAGAGAGATAATTATCTATCCTAACCCAAGATTATTTTTAGAATCAAAGAAAGTAGAAAATTTTGATAAAGATTTGCATACACTTTTAGATGATATGTATGAAACAATGATAGCCAATAAAGGTGTAGGTTTAGCAGCTATTCAAGTTAATGTGCCAATTAGAGCTTTGCTTGTAGATATTGGTGATGAAGAAGGCGAGCAAAAAGAAGACAAACAAACGCTTTTGGAGATAATTAATCCCATCATTACTCCTTTAGATGATGAAAAAATTTCTTGCAATGAAGGTTGTTTAAGTATTCCAGGTTTTTATGAAGATATAATGCGTTATAAAAATATACAACTTGATTATCAAGATAGATTTGGTAATCTACAAACCTTACAAGCACATGATTTTTTAGCAGTGGCTATTCAACACGAAGTAGATCATCTTGATGGACATTTATTTATAGAAAAACTTTCTTTTTTAAAGCGTCAAAAATTTGATAAAGACTTTAAGAAAAAATCTAAAAAGAAAAAATGAAAAAACTAAAATGTGCAAGTTTTTCTACAGAGCTTGATATAATTGATGTAGAATCAACTTTCACAAGAGGCTTGCCAGGATTTAGTATAGTAGGTCTTGCAAATTCCACCATTAAAGAAAGCACTGAAAGAGTTAAAGCCACTTTACTAAGCCAAAATTTTACTTTCCCAGCACAAAAAATTACTATCAACCTTAGTCCTTCTGATATCCCTAAAAATGGCTCTCATTTTGATTTGGCTATTGCGATTTTAATTTTATTTCAAAAAGAAAATTTAGATGATTTTTTTGTATTTGGAGAACTTGGACTAGATGGGAGTATCAAAAGTACTGCTAGTTTATTTTCTATTTTACTTTTTTTAAGTATAAAAGTACAAAATGCGAAAGTTGTAGTGCCAAAAGCTATAGCACAGAAAGCTTCTATGATCCCAAATTTAGAAATTTATGCTTTAGAAAATCTAAACGAAGCTATTGTTTTTTTTAAAGAAAAAAATTATGAAAATTATAAAATCATTAACGGCCATCCTTTATTTGAAAATGCTATAGAGATTAACCATCAAAAATATATTAAAAATACTATTTATCCTTATGATTTTAAAGAAGTTAAGGGTCAAGAAAATGCTAAATACGCTTGTATAATAGCAGCTTTAGGAATGCATAATATTTTATTTGAAGGTAGCCCAGGAAGTGGTAAAAGTATGTGTGTTAAAAGGCTTCCATTTATTATGCCACCACAAAGTTTAAAAGAAATTTTAGCCCAAAATGCCTATAAATCTTTAAATTCTTTGGATGATGATTTTAGCGCTAGCAGGGTTTTTAGAAGTCCTCATCACACAAGTACAAGAGCTAGTATTTTCGGTGGAGGTGCTAAAAATGCAAAAATAGGTGAATTGGCTTTAGCAAACGGAGGAGTATTGTTTTTTGATGAGTTTCCACATTTTTCAAAGCAAATCATAGAAAGTTTAAGAGAACCACTAGAAGATTTTAAAATTCTTATTTCAAGGGTTAATACTAAAGTTATTTATGAAACTAAGTTTTTGTTTGCTTGTGCGCAAAATCCTTGTCCTTGTGGAAATTTATTTTCTAAAAACCAAACTTGTCGTTGCCAGGAAATAGAGATAAAAAAATATAAAAACAAAATTTCCTCACCTATCTTAGATAGGATTGATCTTTATGTGGCTATGGATGAAATTTCACCCGAAGATAAAACAAGTTTAAATTCAGAGCAAATGAGTGATATGGTGTTTAAAGGGTTTTTGTTTCAAAAACAAAGAAAGCAAGAAGAATTTAATGCCAAATTAAATGATGAGCAAATGAAACAATTTTGTGTTTTAGATCCTACTGCTAATGAAATTTTACAAAAGGCTATAAGCTCATATAATCTTTCCCAAAGAGGAGTAAATAAAACCATAAAAGTAGCAAGAACTATAGCTGATTTAGAGCAAAGTGAGTTGATTTTAAAAACTCATATTTTAAAAGCACTAAGTTTTAGAATGAAAACAATATAGGAGTAAAAAAATGGAAAATAAAAGTATAGCGATTTTTATAGATGCTGAAAATATCCCATCAAAATACGCAAAATCTATTTTTGATATTACTTCTGATTATGGAGAGATAGTTATAAAAAGAATTTATGGAGATTGGACTCAAAAAAATATACAAAATTGGAAAGAACAAATCGCACAATATTCTATTATTGCAATGCAACAATTTAATTTTATAGCTAATAAAAACTCAAGCGATATGTATTTAATTACTGAAATTATGAGTGTTTTTTATGAAAAAGATATTGATATTTTTGTGATTGTTTCAAGTGATAGTGATTATACTAGTTTGATTCAAAGGCTTAAAGAGGGTAAAAAACAAGTCATAGGTATGGGTTTAAAACAAGCTGTAAAATCTTATGTAAATTCTTTTAGTGAGTTTTTTTATTTAGATCAAGAAGATTCCAAGGAAAAAGTATTAAGTACTAAAGAATATATAAAAGATTTAATCAATATCACAGAAGCTTTAATAGAAGAAAAAGGGCGAGCAGAATATGCTCAGATTCGTATTAATATGAGCAGGAAACATGCAAATTTTATCCCTCAAAATTTTGGTTTTAAAAATTTTAGAGCCTTAGTAAAAGAATTCTTGCCAAAAATGAAGCAGTTTAAAGAGGCAAATGAAAAAAATATTTATTTTCTTGAAAAAGCAAAAGGTTGAAAATGGAAAATTTTTTAATAGCTTTTTTGATTGTTGTGATTTTTGCTTTTATATGGTTTATATTTAAAAGCCAAAAAGAAAAGGTAAAATTTGAATTTTTAACCCAGACTAATGCTTCTTTACAAAATCAACTTTCATCTTTAGAGTTAGAAAATACTTCACTTTTAGATAAAAATAATAAGCTTTTAGAAGAAAAAATAGCATATTTATCAAAAAATGAAGCCTTAGAAGCTACTTTGGCTCAATATGAAAAAAATCAACAAGAACTTTTAAATATACACTTAAAAGAGCGTGCAAATTTAAAAGAAGAATACACACAAACTTTGGTTAAATTAGAAGAAAAATACAAACAAAATTTAGCACAATTAAAACAAGAATTAGAACAAAATTTTCAAAAACAAAATATTAATATTTTAAATCAAAATAAACTTATGCTGAATGAAGACACAAAAAAAATTCTAGAAGAAATTTTCATACCTGTTAAAAAAAGCGTAAAAGAATATAATGAAAGATTAAATTCTAATGAAATTAGCCTTAAGACTCATATTGATAATATGTTTAAATTTAGTCAAAATATGACAGAAAATGCAGATAAACTAGCAAAAATTTTAAAGGGTGATAAAAAAATTCGTGGTAATTTTGCGGAATTACAACTAAAATCTGTTTTAGAAAATAGCGGTTTAGTAGAAGGTA
Source organism: Campylobacter armoricus (assembly GCF_013372105.1). NCBI lineage: Bacteria > Pseudomonadati > Campylobacterota > Epsilonproteobacteria > Campylobacterales > Campylobacteraceae > Campylobacter > Campylobacter armoricus. Next base: position 1,489,647 of record NZ_CP053825.1, on the reverse strand, counting down.
TTCAGTATAAATTGCAAGAGAGATTTCAAGAAGATGGAAAAACTTATATTCCTGATGCAGTGGTATTTTTAGACAAGCAAAAAAGTATAGTTATAGATGCGAAATTTTCCCTACCAAGTGATTTTACTTTTGATGATATTAGTAAGAATACTTGTCTTGATCTAGCTTATAATCTAAAATCAAGAATAGATGAACTAGCTAAAAAGCCTTATATGCAGTATGATAAACATACTTACGAATTTGTTTTACTTTTCATACCTTATCAAAATATCTTAGATTTGATTTTAAATGTAGATCTTGAAATTTATCAATATGCTTATAAAAAAAAGGTTTATTTAACTACGCCAAATACACTTTTTATGGCTTTAAACACTATAAATATTTCATGGAAAAATATTCAAAGTAATGAAAATATATTAAAAGCTTTTGATGAGCTTGGTAAATTTCATGATAAATTTGCAGGGGTTTTGGAAGATTTTGAGAGAATTAAAAAAAATCTAAATGGTTTGAATTCAAATATAGATGATATGCAAAAAAAACTAACACATGGAAGTGGAAATATCGTTACAAGAGTGATTAAGCTAAAAGAACTTGGTGCTAAAACTCAAAAGCTTATAAAATGTGAGATGAATGATGAAAGTAATATTTAAAGATAATTCTTGCTATGAAAAACAATTAATCGAAAAAGGCTTAGATGAGTTTTTGATGATGGAAAATGCAGGTATAGAACTTGCAAATTTCATAAAGAAAAAAAGTAAAAAATTTAAAAATGCTAAGATTTTATTTTTACTTGGTGGTGGTGGAAATGGCGCTGATGGTTTGGTAGCTATTAGACACCTTAAAAAAGCATATGCTTATGTTATGCCATATAAAAAAAATACAATGTTTATCAAGCAAGAACAAATTCTAAAAAATACTGGTTTTAAATTTTTAAAAAAAGAACCTAAATTTAAAGATTTTGATATTATTGTTGATTGCGTTTTTGGTAGTGGTTTAAATAAAATTTTAGATGAAAATTTACAAAGAATTTTTAAAAAAATTGCCAAAAGCAAAGCTTTGAAAATAGCTTGTGATATACCTAGTGGGGTTGGGCAAAAAGTATGTTTTAAAGCCGATTATACCATTTGTATGGGTGTTTTAAAAGAAATTTTATTAGAGGATTTTGCAAAAGAATTTGTAGGGAAAATAAAATACGCAAATTTAGGATTAAAACTAAAAACTAAAAATTCACAATCTTTTTTATTAGAAAAAAAAGACTTAAAACTCATCACAAAAAAGACTAATTCAAACAAAGGCGATTTTGGCCATGTTTATATATTTGCTAGTAAAAGTGCAGGAACTCTAGCAGGATTAGGAGCTTTAAAGTTTGGAGCAGGGCTAGTATCTTTAGTGGCAAAGGAAAGTTTTTCACCTTTGATTATGTTAAAAGATGATATTGAAGCTAAAGTAAGTGCAGTTGTTATAGGTATGGGGCTTGAAGATTTAAGCATATTAAAAGATGAAAGGTTAAAAAATACTCCTTTAGTGCTTGATGCAAATTGCTTTCAAAGTGCTAATTTACTTTCATACCTTGATAGAGAAGATGTCGTTTTAACTCCTCATCCAAAAGAATTTTCTATGCTTTTAAAGCTTTGTTTTAATGAGGATATAAGTGTAGAAGAAATTCAAAATAAACGCTTTTTTTATGCAAGAAAGTTTAGTTCTAAATTTCAATGTGTTTTGGTATTAAAAGGGGCTAATCCAATCATCACGCAAAATGAAAAACTTTTTGTAGTAAATTGTGGCAATGAAGCTTTAGCAAAAGGTGGAAGTGGTGATGTATTAAGCGGTATGATAGTAGCATTACTTGGAGCAAGATTTAATGCCTTAGAAGCTGCGAAAAATGCAGTATTAGCCCATGCTTTGGTGGCTAAAAATTATGAGAAAAACAAAAATAGCTTTGATGCTTTAAAATTAATAAAGGGGTTAAAATGCTTATAAAATTAGCAGTTTTATTTAGCGGGAATGGAAGTAATTTAGAAAATATTTTAGAAAAATTACATAAAAAAACCTTTGGAAAAAATACTTTCGAAGTAGTTTTGTGCTTGTGTAATAAACAAGAAGCTTATGGCATACAAAGAGCTTTAAAATATGGTCTTGATACTAAAATCATAGAACACGAAAAATTTACTTCAAGAGAAGAATTTGACGCAGAATTAGTAAAAAATATAAAAGAAAATCAAGTAGATTTGACTATTTTAGCAGGATTTATGAGAATTTTAAGCCCTATTTTTACACAAAATATAAAAGCTATCAATTTACATCCTTCTTTATTGCCTTTATTTAAAGGTGCTCATGCTATCAAAGAAAGTTATGAAAGTGATATGAAAGTGGCTGGAGTGAGTGTGCATTGGGTAAATGAAGAATTAGATGGGGGTAAAATCATAGCTCAAAAAGCCTTTGAAAAAGAAAAGTTAAGTTTTGAAGAATTTGAAACTAAGATTCATAAAATAGAGCATGAAATTTTACCAGCAACTATTGTTAAAATTTTTGAGAATGATTAATTTTTCACTATTATAATTACACTTTTTATTTTTAAGGGAGTTCAATGTTTGAATGGATTTTTAGTGTAGATGCTTGGATAGTATTATTTACTCTTACAGCTTTAGAGATAGTTTTAGGAATCGATAATATCATCTTTTTGGCTATTTTAGTTTCTAAATTACCACCTGAACATAGAGATAAAGGTAGAATTTTAGGCCTTGCTTTTGCAATGATTACTAGGATTTTATTATTACTTTCGCTCTTTTGGGTTATGAAGCTTGTTACGCCTTTATTTAGTATTTTAGGTAATGAAATTTCTGGAAGAGATTTGGTGCTTTTGTTGGGAGGATTATTTTTAATCATTAAATCCATTAAAGAAATTAAAGAAAGTATAAATCACAAAGAAGAAAACCAAAATAATATAAAAATAAGCAATAAACTTTGGATAGTGGTAGCTGAAATAGCTATTATAGATATAGTATTTTCACTAGATAGTGTTATAACAGCTGTTGGGATAGCTCAAGATATAGAAATTATGATTATTGCAGTGATTATTGCAGTGTTAGTAATGTTATTTGCTTCTAAACCGATTTCTGATTTTGTGGAAAAATACCCAAGTATTAAAATTCTAGCTTTAGCATTTTTAGTGATGATAGGTGTTGTTTTGGTATGTGAGAGCTTTGATATACATATAGATAAAGCATATATTTATGTGGCAATGGCTTTTTCTTTAGTTGTAGAAATTTTAAATATTATTTCACAAAAAAAACAAAATTCTAGTTCTTAAAGCATTTGGTATATTTTATACCAAATGTTATTTTTTTTCTTGACTTTTGATTTATTTTTATGTAGAATAACGCTTTATTTTTATATATCGGGGTGTAGCGCAGTCTGGTTAGCGCACTTGGTTTGGGACCAAGGGGCCGAAGGTTCGAATCCTTTCACCCCGACCATTTATATAAATGGTGAGTGTAGCTCAGTCGGTTAGAGCATCAGATTGTGGTCCTGAGGGTCGTGGGTTCGATTCCCATCACTCACCCCATCAGCGCTCGTAGCTCAACTGGATAGAGCGACAGACTTCGGATCTGTAGGTTATGGGTTCGATTCCTATCGGGCGCACCATAAGCCTGATTATTCTTTATGCGCTCATAGCTCAGCTGGATAGAGCAACGGCCTTCTAAGCCGTAGGTCAGAGGTTCGAATCCTCTTGAGCGTACCACTTTCGCGGATGTGGTGAAATTGGCAGACACGCCAGACTTAGGATCTGGTGCAGCAATGCGTGAAGGTTCAAGTCCTTTCATCCGCACCACTTCAATTTATACCTAAAAATTTAAAATTACTTTGCAAGGTAGATTTTATATCATAAATAAGCTCTAATAAATTTTTATTAAACTTTTCTATACAAATATTTTCAACCAACCATCTTAAAATCTCATACCATAAAACCTCATTCTATTTTTACAATATTTTTTGATTATTATAATATTTTATTATTGTTTATATTTAAGCTTAAATTTATAAACATAATATTAACATTCTAAGTATATTTATAAATTATTAGTAGTTACATTACTAATTTACTTAAAAAAGCAATAAAAGCAATAAAAAACAAAAAAAACATTAACAAATTTATAAAAGGATTTTTTATGTGTAAAACTAACTTACACCCTATGGGGGGGGGGAATGGTAATTTTTGTTTTAACCTACATTCTTTAAGTAATAACTCTTTTAAGTCTTTTAAAAACTCTAAAATTTTAAAACTTTCTTTACTAACCATTCTTTCACTAAGCTCTTTGCAAGCAGCCACACAAGCAAATTATGATAATGCTTTAAAAGCTTATGTAATTAAAAAGCATAGTTTTAATGATGAAAGTGTATATGATAGTATTAATAATACTTATAAATACTTAAATGGTATAAACTTTTATGGTCAAATGGCTACTAATAAAAATCTTTCTAATATCACTTTAATTTATGATAATCCCAAATCTAAAGCTATGAATTATAGTGATATGAAATTAAAACAAGAAATCCTTACTCCAAGTATTAAAGAAGATATCTTTGTAGTAAATGGCTTTCATGGGGCATATTCAATAAATGAAACCATTAATCAAGTAAGCTATATACCTTTTTTAGCTTCTGCTTATGTATTTAATGCTAAAGCAAACAATAACACCTTAACCTTAAAAGCAGGAGAGCTTTCTTCAGTATATTATTTAAAACCTAGCAATAAAGAAGTAATGAATCCTAAAGCTACAGGTTTAGATAATAAATATAATTTTTTAATCACTCCAGCTATAGCAAGAAAAGGTGAAGCTAGCAATAATACTTTAAATTTTTTAAAAGATGCTTATGTGAATATGGGTGTTGAAAACACCTATACCTTACCTTTAAATGGAGCTCCTTATGTAGTGGGTGCTTTTGGTATAGATGCAAATACTAATAATAATAGTGTTATTTTAAATAAGGGAGTAAAGATAGACTTTCATACTACCCCTTATAGACAAAGCTTAATGGGTAAGAGTGTATTTGATGAAAGAATGACTCATATATTAGGTGCTATTACTTATAATGGGAATGCTAAAAGAAATAAACTTATTATAGATGGAGCTTCTTTAGTAGTTCATGGACCAAGTGGAGCATATTCAACTTCAGCTGCTACACATTTGGGTGGAGCCTTTGTAGATGTTAATAATAATCAAAACTATGAAGTTAGTGAAAACTCTATTTTAATCAATGATTTAAAACTTGATTTAAGAGTAGATACTAAAAATACCCCATTAGCTTATAATGCTATATTAAATGGAGAAATCTATGGTGGTAAAATCATACAAGGTAGTGCTAATAAAAACACTATAGAGATTAAAGACTTACAAACCTTATTAGCTTTAAATACTAATATAGAAGTAAAAGCACTCCTAGACTTTTATGCAGGATTTGCAAATAATGGTTATGCTAATGATAATACTATTAATGTTCATCTTAAAAAGCCTTTTGAGATTAATGCTAATTATACAGGTAAGAATGAATTTAATCTTTATGGAGCTTATGCTAGTAAGGGTGCTAATAGAAATAGTGTGAATATAAAAGGGGATTTAACCCAAGAAAGTGTAGTAGAAAACTATCAAGATCAAATCCAAATTACAGCTGCTAAAGTATCAAGTGGTAAAGCAGATAATAATAAAATTAATCTAAGCTCATCTAATGTATCTATACCTTTATATATTTATGGGGTTAGTAAAACTACTTTAGATGATAAAGATTATTATGCTAAAACAGCAAGTAATAATTCAATCAATCTAAAAGAAGTAAAATCAGGTAAAAACCTAACCACTATTATAGAAGCTGATAATTTAGAAAAAAATACTATCAATTATGATTTAGTGCAATCTTTATCTAATGCTTCTAATATAGATAAAGGCTCTAAAATCATTTTAAGAGCTAATGAAAATGCTAATGAAAATACTTTAAATATTAAAGATTATTCAAGTGCAGCTCATGATAATATATATATTATTAGAGCTTATAACGAAAGTGCTAATAATAATATGTCTTTTATAAACCTTGCTTTAGGAACAGCTTCTGATACAAGAGAAGGAACAGCTGTTATTAGTGCAGGTATTGCTAAAAACACTCATGATAATTATACTCATATAGCTAATTTAAATATAGATGAGTATAAAAACAATGATGCTATTTTTATAGGTGCTTCAGCTATTTATCATCAAGATGATAAAAGCTATGATAATACTTTATATTTAAGTGGTAATACTAATATATTTAATAATACTTATATAGATGTATTAGCAGGAAGCTTTATACATACTCAAGATGATAATAATAAATTTTACTCAAAAGCTCTTACTCATAAAAGTGGCACTAATAATCATCTTTATTTAAATACTAATATAAAAGCTAAATTAGTTAATTACTTTGATCATTATAGCTTTATATTAAAAGATAATACTAAAAATTATCTAAATACTAAAGAAGCTATTCATCTAAGTGAAAAAACTTCTATTAATGTTTATACCAGCAATACTTTAAAAAATAAAAGCTTTATTCTAATGCAAAGTGAAAAAGGCTTTGTAGATGAAAACAATAAACACTTAAATCAAAAAGATTTACAAAGCTTATTAGACATTATCACTAAAAACCATCAAAGCTTACATAAAAACATTAAAACAAAAGTTCAAAAGGCTAAATACACTCTAAGTGTAAGTAAAGATGCAAAAAGCATAGTAGTGAATTTAAATTAAACAACAAAGATAAAAACTAGAAAGGATTAATTATGAAAAAGTTAGCAAATCATATCATACTTTCAGGTGTAACTGTATCAATGCTTTTTTCTCCACTAATGGCTCTACCTAGTGGAGGTAAATTTACTCATGGAACAACAGGAACTATAAACAAACCAAACAACAATACTTTAAATATACATGGTAATGGAACAAACTCTGTCATTCAATGGGGGGGGGGATTTAGTATAGGTAAAGGTGAAAGTGTAAATTTTAATGGAAACAATAAAAACTACCTAAACATTGCTCATGGAACAAGTAAATCTACTATAGATGGATTATTAAATGCAAATGGTAATAATGTATTTTTAATCAATCCTAATGGAGTAATCATTACTAAAAATGGAACTATCAATGCTAATCGCTTTGTAGCTTCTACTTCATCGATGAGTAATGAAGATATGAATAAATTTGCAAAGTTAAGCTTTAATGATGGCTTAACTTTTTCACCAGTATTTAAACCTAACAAATTAGGTAATGTAGTCAATATGGGTAATATTAATGCAAATAATATTACCCTACAAGGTAATAAGGTAGTATTAGGCTCTGAAAACTATAACAACATAAATAAAGTTATAGCTAAAAATATAAAACTAGAAGGTAATGAAGTTTATGTAGATATAGCTAGTATAGATGGTGATACTTTAGAAAATATAAATGTTGATGCAAAAACAAAAGGTAATGCATATTTAAATGCTAGTGGATATTATTATAATCCTAATTCTTTTAGTGTGTTTTCAAAGATTAGTGGAAATAATAACTTTAAAAAAGATGCATATGTAGGTATAGGTTCTGATATAGATTGGTGGCACTTTGCTAAAGGGTGGAATGAAAACAAAAAAGGATTTAGAACTAGTGCTAGTGAATATAGACTTACAAATGATATAGATTTTAAAGCAAGTAGTGGTAAAAACTATGCTAATTATTGTATAGATGGTTTAGGTTGTACTTCTATGATAGTTGGAAATCAATACGATTTACAATATGGCAACCCTGTTGATACAGGTGCTTTCAATAAAATCTTTGATGGACAAGGATATACTTTAAAAAATATCAATATAAAAGGTTCTAATGATGATATGTATTTGGGTATATTTGGAGTTATATCTAATGGAGCACTAAAAAATTTCAATGTAGATTATAAAAACGGCAGTGTTATAGGAGAGAGTAACAAAGGTCATGTATATGCTGGGGGTGTTGTAGGAGTTATGCTAGGTGGAAGTTCTGCATCGCATATAAAACTTTCTAATGTAAATGAAATAAAAGCTACATCAACAGCAAATGGAGGGTATTCTCGTGCAGGTGGTTTTGCTGGTGCTATTATCGATACTTTAGAATGGTCGCGTAATTGCGGTGATGATGCTAGTAATCCTTATTGTTATATACCTGCAAGTGCTTTAGATAATATTTATTTAAAAAATATCAATAAAATAACAGCAAAAGCTACCAATGTCGCTCATTCAGGTGGTTTTACCGGTGAAATATGGACAGGAAATTATAATTATAACAAAGTTGGAAATAGCTTTGATAATATTATTCTTAATGATATAGATGAAATTGAAGCTTTTGCACACAAAAGGTTTGCATATTCTGGTGGGTTTGTAGGTCATGCATATAATGATCTTCAGCTTAAACAAGAGGGTGAAACAGGAGATAACATAAGAAGAGATAGTTATAGCAATATAGTTTTAAATAATATAAAATTAATAAAAGCATTTAATAATGGAGAATACAACGATGAGCATGGGTTTTCTGAAAACGACTTATCTTATGCTGCTGGTTTTGCTGGAAGAATGACAACTAGCGATCTTTCTAATATAGTTTTAAACAATATAGGAAAAATAAATGCCGTAGCAACAAATGATTCTGAAATTAGTTATGCTGCTGGATTTGTATCTACCTCTAGTGATTCAAGGTATTTTAATATAATTATGAATAACATGGGAGGTATAATAGCAGAAGGCTCTACGACATATCATCCAGATCAACTAACAGGAGCTGCTGGTTTTGTTGTGAATACAAATAAAAATAGCTTTAATAATATTTATATGTTTTTTAATAAAGATGCTACAATTAAATCTTCAGTGGCTGAATATTATAAGCTAATTGGAAATTTTACAATCAGCAGTAATAAACCACAACATAAAAATCAGTATAAAAATGTCTTTATGTGGGCACCTAATAATATACTAGCAACATCAGAAGCTACTAAGGTTGTAGAGATGCCATCAGATGTTGATTTTAATTTACAATCATATGCAGATAGTCAAGAGCAAAATTTTTATACACAATTTAAGAACAAGATTCAAGAAAAATTTCAAGATCATGGTTTGCACCAAGATGGAGATAGTTTTACTTTTACTACAGATTTTACTATCGATAAAACACCAGTATATTTACCTGATATTGATAGCATTAAAAGCGAACAAGCACAATTAGACAATGATGATTTAATTAGTGATGATATATATAATGGATTTATTATCAACGATATTGATAAGGTTAAATATAAAATAGACATAAGATTGTTAGCTAAGCTATTAAATGAATATCCAGGAATTGCTAGTAAAACAGAAGATGAGCAAGTTAAATTTATGACTTCTTATTTAGGTGTTAATGAAACAGATGCTAGGGCATTATTGCAAAGTTTAAGCTTTTTAAATGCATATAAAGACCACACAACAACTAATGTTAATTTTAAAGATGATAGTATAAAAACAAAATTTGAAACTTCGTTTAATAATGCTAGAGATAAAGTTAATGATTTTAATACTAAGAAAAACACATGGCATACTAAATTAACTTCTCTTTATAATGATACGGTTAAAAATGGTCTTTTGCTAGAACAATTGCTTAAAAGCAATCAAGATAAATTAGCTCAAGCAATAAAAGCTTATAATGATTTTGTAATGCTAATAGAAAAAGGACTTAAAAATGAAAACGATCCAGCTTTTGTTATCATAAAAGATAATATTACAAAACTAAACAAAGAAGCTAAAGAGCTTTATACTAATTTGTTAGTTTCTAAAGAACAACTTGATAATTTTAAAACTACAAATAATACTCCTAATGTAAGTGTTGTAGGTGATTTTGAGACTATATCATTACTTGTTACACCTGATGTAAATAAACCAATTAGCGGTGGTGGCGATGGGGAAGATCCAAACAAACCTGAACTTCCTGAAACTGATATGAATTTTGAACAAACAGCCTCACTTAATCTAATAGGTGATGAAGCTTTAGAAGAAGAAGATGAAAAGCAAGAAGTAGAAGAAGCTTCTATGAAACAAAGATCAAGAACTTGCATAGTAAGTGATAATTTTAAAACTATGAATCCTTGTGTGGTAGGGGGAATGTAGTCTAATAAACATATAAAACAAACACTAGGATTTATCCTAGTGTTTATAATAAATATAAGCATAATTGTGTTTATCAACTAATAATAAAAACAATAATTTTAATTTAAAGAATATAAAATTAAGGAAAACCATGAAAAAACTTTTACTTAGCACCATAGCAATTAGCTCTTTAATCTATGCTAATGAAGGAAGTATTAGCATAGCTAAAAATGATATAGAAAAAGTTATAGAATTATCCCCTGATAGAAACCTCCCTCAAAATAAAGCCATCAAAGAAAATCTAAAAACCAAACAAGACTATATAAAAGGGCAAGAAGCTAAAAAAGACTTTGAAGAAAAAAAAGAAGAATTAAAAGAAAAGCTAAAACAAGAAGATGAAGCTAATGAAGAAACTAATAACCAAAGCACTAATACTACTAATAAAAACTCAACTAACCAAAGCACTAAAACAAACAATAATAAAACTAACACCAACTCTAGTATAAAAGATAAAACAAATAATAATTCTAACTCAACTAATAATAGCTTTAATACCAATCATAATTCTAACAACAACCCAACTAGCCAAACTAATACCAATACTACTACTAATAAAATAGCTATAACCAAATATAAGTTTGTTCTTACTAATAAAGATACTAGCTTTGAAAAGCTAGGTATTAAAGAAGAAGATTTACAAAACTTAGTAAGTGAATTTAGTGCTAGAAAATTTAGCCTACAAGATTTACAAGATATATCTAATATCATTGCTTATTATTTCCAAGTAAATGGTTATCCTGCAGCAACAGCTTATGTTCCTCAACAAGAATTTGATGAAGAAAGTATTCAAATAAATATTTCTTTAGGAGTATTAGGCAAATATATTATTAAAAATAAAACTACTATCAAAGATCATTTTTTAGAAAGTAAGCTAAATCAAAGAATCAAAGGCAAAATCATTTCTACTAAATTAATAGAAGATAGTGTATATAAAGTCAATGAAATGTATGGAGTTCAAACCCTAGCAGGCTTACAAGCAGGAGAGAATGTAGGAGAAACTGATATAGTTATAGAAGTAGAACCTGATAGCAAGGCTAATGTATTATTATATGCTGATAATTATGGTATTAAGAGTGCAGGAGAATATAGAGCTGGTATTAGTATGGGATTTAATTCTATACTTAATATGGGAGATTATTATAATTTTTACTTACAAACTAGTGATGAAAGACAAATCAATTATGGAGCAAGTTATACTTTCTTTATAGGAAATTTAAAAGTTACTCCAAGCATATCTCAAGGTTCATATTCTTTAGGTGGAGAATATGAAGGTTTAGGTTTTAGTGGTACTTCTAGGAATTTTGGTATAGACTTTTCTTATCCTGTATGGATAAATACAAATTCATCTTTATATTTTACTTCTAGTATTTATCATAAAATACTTAGTGATGTAACCTTAGATCTTTTAACCTTTGATAAAAGCTCTAATGTAGGAAGTGTAGGTTTAGAAGGTTTATTTAGAGGATTTGAAAACAATACCTTAAGCTATAGTGCTAAGATAAGTGTAGGTAAGGTTAATGATGATGGAACTACTATATTTGGAGATACTTCTAAAAGTGATTCTAAAGGCTTTGGTTGGTTTAGAAAACTTAATGCTAGTGTGAATAATTATTATAGTTTTAATGAATACATTACCCATACGATTAATATAAACTATCAAAAGGTATTAGGAAATTTTGAACTTGATTCTTCTGAGAGTTCATCTTTAGGTGGAGCTTATGGAGTAAGAGCTTATGATAATGGAGATGGTGATGGAGATAATACTATCATAGCTAACTTTGGTGTAAGAATAAATATACCAAATACGAATTTTTACTTTACTCCTTTTTATGATGTAGGTTATGCTTGGTATGAAAAAGATTCAGGTAATAGAAGAGATGATGAACATTTCTTAGATGCGCTAGGTTTGCAAATACTTTATAATAAAGCTAATGAGTATTATATAAAACTTGATGGAGCAAGAGCATTACATAAATACAAACACGATGATGAACATAGAATGAAATTATATTTAAGTGGTGGGGTGTATTTTTAACCCTTTGTTTTAATCATCACTTAAAATATATTTTTTAGATAAATTAAATACCAAGGAAAATCTCAGGTTTTAACTTAAGCATTAAGCTATAAGCAGCTAAACTAGCTTGCTCTCTTGTGTAGTTTCTATTACCTTGTATATGAATACATTCTTGTAAAAAGGTTCCATCTTTATACATAGCTCCTATATAGATGGTGCCTGCTTTTGTGTTTTTATCATCATCTTCTCCTGCTACACCACTAATTGCTAAAGCAAAATCACAATTTGTGGTTTTAAATGTTCCTTTTAGCATAAAATAAATACAACGATCAGAATATTCGCTTACACTTTCTAAGGTATCATTACTCACTCCAAGCCAAGAGTTTTTTAAGCGAAATGTTATCTTACTCTATCTTACTCTATCTTACTCTATCTTACTCTATCTTACTCTATCTTACTCTATCTTACTCTATCTTACTCTATCTTACTCTATCTTACTCTATCTTACTCTATCTTACTCTATCTTACTTCCGACCCCCTCCCTTTTTTTAAACTTATCATAATATCTATTTTTATTAATTATATTTTTATATCTATCATTTAACCATATTCTTTTTCTTAATTATCACTTATTATCCCTTTTTTGCCATTTCTTTTTCTTTCCTACTCTTATAATTTATCAATCTATCATATTGATTACATTTTCTTTTTTATTTTTCCCACTCACACTAACAACAAAAATTAATACTAAAAAGTAAAACAAATATCATAACTTTGTTTTTATCATTATTATTAATCATTACTTTAACTTAGTTCATTTATTATCGATAAAGCTAATTTTAGAAAATTAGCTCATTTATATTCTTTGTTTATATATTAATTTAGTATTCTTACTTTGAATTAAAATCACCTTCTAATTTAGTAAAAAATCTATTAGGACAAGAATTAAAAGACAAATATAAAACTATTGTTAATGGAGATGGTATAGTGGAATTAAATTTATACTATAGAGTACAACTTAGTGATGATAATAAACATATTAATGTTGAATTATTAGATTATTGATTAATATTAATATATGTATATATTATAAGGATTAATAAAACTTATCAATCCTTATCAATCCTTATCAATCCTTATTTTGCTTTATCAATTATCAACCATAACTTTTACGCTACAATACTTACAATGAAATATATACTATTTTATTTATATTTATTTATATCTTAGTGAGAATACAAGAAATAAATCCAAAAATTTTCCTAATTTTATTAATAAAACTTTAAGCTTATATTGATATAATTTCATTTCCTTTTTTAAAAAAAGGTAAGTAAAAATTAAGATATTTCAATCTCTAATTTTTAAATTGTTCTTTAAATTATTAATATTGTTAATCAAATCTTATAGTCAATCTTTGAAATCTAAATAAGTGATCGATTGAGCCAGAGATTTACTTTAAATAATGTAAATCTATCAATTAAATAATTAAAGATTATTTTTATTAATCTTTAAAATACTTTTTCTTTGAAGAAAAAGATTAAACTATCTATATTTTTATGGAGAGTTTGATCCTGGCTCAGAGTGAACGCTGGCGGCGTGCCTAATACATGCAAGTCGAACGATGAAGCAACTAGCTTGCTAGTTGTGGATTAGTGGCGCACGGGTGAGTAAGGTATAGTTAATCTGCCCTACACAAGAGGACAACAGTTGGAAACGACTGCTAATACTCTATACTCCTGCTTAACACAAGTTGAGTAGGGAAAGTTTTTCGGTGTAGGATGAGACTATATAGTATCAGCTAGTTGGTGAGGTAATGGCTCACCAAGGCTATGACGCTTAACTGGTCTGAGAGGATGATCAGTCACACTGGAACTGAGACACGGTCCAGACTCCTACGGGAGGCAGCAGTAGGGAATATTGCGCAATGGGGGAAACCCTGACGCAGCAACGCCGCGTGGAGGATGACACTTTTCGGAGCGTAAACTCCTTTTCTTAGGGAAGAATTCTGACGGTACCTAAGGAATAAGCACCGGCTAACTCCGTGCCAGCAGCCGCGGTAATACGGAGGGTGCAAGCGTTACTCGGAATCACTGGGCGTAAAGGGCGCGTAGGCGGATTATCAAGTCTCTTGTGAAATCTAATGGCTTAACCATTAAACTGCTTGGGAAACTGGTAATCTAGAGTGAGGGAGAGGCAGATGGAATTGGTGGTGTAGGGGTAAAATCCGTAGATATCACCAAGAATACCCATTGCGAAGGCGATCTGCTGGAACTTAACTGACGCTAAGGCGCGAAAGCGTGGGGAGCAAACAGGATTAGATACCCTGGTAGTCCACGCCCTAAACGATGTATGCTAGTTGTTGGGGTGCTAGTCATCTCAGTAATGCAGCTAACGCATTAAGCATACCGCCTGGGGAGTACGGTCGCAAGATTAAAACTCAAAGGAATAGACGGGGACCCGCACAAGCGGTGGAGCATGTGGTTTAATTCGAAGATACGCGAAGAACCTTACCTGGGCTTGATATCCTAAGAACCTTATAGAGATATGAGGGTGCTAGCTTGCTAGAACTTAGAGACAGGTGCTGCACGGCTGTCGTCAGCTCGTGTCGTGAGATGTTGGGTTAAGTCCCGCAACGAGCGCAACCCACGTATTTAGTTGCTAACACTTCGGGTGAGCACTCTAAATAGACTGCCTTCGTAAGGAGGAGGAAGGTGTGGACGACGTCAAGTCATCATGGCCCTTATGCCCAGGGCGACACACGTGCTACAATGGCATATACAATGAGACGCAATACCGCGAGGTGGAGCAAATCTATAAAATATGTCCCAGTTCGGATTGTTCTCTGCAACTCGAGAGCATGAAGCCGGAATCGCTAGTAATCGTAGATCAGCCATGCTACGGTGAATACGTTCCCGGGTCTTGTACTCACCGCCCGTCACACCATGGGAGTTGATTTCACTCGAAGTGGAAATACTAAACTGGTTATCCCCCACAGTGGAATCAGCGACTGGGGTGAAGTCGTAACAAGGTAACCGTAGGAGAACCTGCGGTTGGATCACCTCCTTTCTAGAGTACAAAGTAATAAGTCTCACAACTATTACTTCAATATATAAACTCAATTGATTCTTGTTTAGATTTCAAAGATTGATGAAAAGCTAATTTTGGGGAATTAGCTCAGCTGGGAGAGCGCCTGCTTTGCACGCAGGAGGTCAGCGGTTCGATCCCGCTATTCTCCACCATTTATTAAGGGCCTATAGCTCAGCTGGTTAGAGTGCACCCCTGATAAGGGTGAGGTCACAAGTTCAAGTCTTGTTAGGCCCACCATAAAAAAGATTTGTTTATCGATCTTAAATTAAAGTTTTAAAACTTAAAGTAAGTATATAAATACAACATAAAATATAATACTTCTTATATTTTTAAATTATTTAAACTCTTTATATATACTTTCTTTAGGTTTTAAGACCTAAGCTAAATAAATAATAAAATATTTTATATTAGATTAGTTATTTAATGTTATTTGAATTATCATTGTTAAGAGTCACAAGCAAGTTTTAATAAAAACAATTTTACAGGACTTGTTAAAGGATAAAACCTAGCTATCTTTTCTTTAGCTTTTAGTTAAAGAGAAGTTTTAAACTCACAGCTTAGTTAGACTAATTTTTATTTAGTTTTATTAAGTGTTTAAATGCTTTCCGTCTTGAGATAGTAAAGTCTTATCATAAAAACTTTAACAAGGAAGTGATGCGTTTTAGAATAAAAGGTAAAAAAGGTAAGCTACTAAGAGCGAATGGTGGATGCCTTGACTGGTAAAGGCGATGAAGGACGTACTAGACTGCGATAAGCTACGGGGAGCTGTCAAGAAGCTTTGATCCGTAGATTTCCGAATGGGGCAACCCAATGTATAGAGATATACATTACCATAATGGAGCGAACGTAGGGAATTGAAACATCTTAGTACCTACAGGAAAAGAAATCAATAGAGATTGCGTCAGTAGCGGCGAGCGAAAGCGTAAGAGGGCAAACCCAGTGCTTGCACTGGGGGTTGTAGGACTGCAATGTGCAATAAGTGAGGTTAGCAGAACATTCTGGAAAGTATAGCCATAGAGGGTGATAGTCCCGTATGCGAAAACCAAACTTTAGCTAGCAGTATCCTGAGTAGGGCGAAACACGTGGAATTTTGTCTGAAGCTGGGTCGACCACGATCCAACCCTAAATACTAATACCAGATCGATAGTGCACAAGTACCGTGAGGGAAAGGTGAAAAGAACTGAGGTGATCAGAGTGAAATAGAACCTGAAACCATTTGCTTACAATCATTCAGAGCACTATGTAGCAATACAGTGTGATGGACTGCCTTTTGCATAATGAGCCTGCGAGTTGTGGTGTCTGGCAAGGTTAAGCACACGCGAAGCCGTAGCGAAAGCGAGTCTGAATAGGGCGATTAAGTCAGATGCTGCAGACCCGAAACGAAGTGATCTATCCATGAGCAAGTTGAAGCTAGTGTAAGAACTAGTGGAGGACTGAACCCGCTAGCGTTGAAAAGCTATGGGATGACTTGTGGATAGGGGTGAAAGGCCAATCAAACTTCGTGATAGCTGGTTCTCTCCGAAATATATTTAGGTATAGCGTTGTGTCGTAACTAAAGGGGTAGAGCACTGAATGGGCTAGGGCATACACCAATGTACCAAACCCTATCAAACTCCGAATACCTTTAGTGTAATCACAGCAGTCAGGCGGCGAGTGATAAAATCCGTCGTCAAGAGGGAAACAACCCAGACTATCAGCTAAGGTCCCCAAGTCTTACTTAAGTGGAAAACGATGTGAAGTTACTTAAACAACCAGGAGGTTGGCTTAGAAGCAGCCATCCTTTAAAGAAAGCGTAATAGCTCACTGGTCTAGTGATTTTGCGCGGAAAATATAACGGGGCTAAAGTAAGCACCGAAGCTATAGACTTAGTTTTACTAAGTGGTAGGAGAGCGTTCTATTTGCGTCGAAGGTATACCGGTAAGGAGTGCTGGAGCGAATAGAAGTGAGCATGCAGGCATGAGTAGCGATAATTAATGTGAGAATCATTAACGCCGTAAACCCAAGGTTTCCTACGCGATGCTCGTCATCGTAGGGTTAGTCGGGTCCTAAGCCGAGTCCGAAAGGGGTAGGTGATGGCAAATTGGTTAATATTCCAATACCAACATTAGTGTGCGATGGAAGGACGCTTAGGGCTAAGCAAGCTAGCGGATGGAAGTGCTAGTCTAAGGATGTAGGAGCTTATATAGGCAAATCCGTATAAGAATACTCCGAGATCTTAAAGGCTCTTCAAAGTCTTCGGACAGCGAGGAGAATTGCTGATGCCGTCGAGCCAAGAAAAGTTTCTAAGTTTAGCTAATGTTGCCCGTACCGTAAACCGACACAGGTGGGTGGGATGAGTATTCTAAGGCGCGTGGAAGAACTCTCTTTAAGGAACTCTGCAAAATAGCACCGTATCTTCGGTATAAGGTGTGGTTCGCTTTGTATTAGAATTTACTTCGAAAGCAAAGAAACTTACAACAAAGAGTCCCTCCCGACTGTTTACCAAAAACACAGCACTCTGCTAACTCGTAAGAGGATGTATAGGGTGTGACGCCTGCCCGGTGCTCGAAGGTTAATTGATGGGGTTAGCATTAGCGAAGCTCTTGATCGAAGCCCGAGTAAACGGCGGCCGTAACTATAACGGTCCTAAGGTAGCGAAATTCCTTGTCGGTTAAATACCGACCTGCATGAATGGCGTAACGAGATGGGAGCTGTCTCAAAGAGGGATCCAGTGAAATTGTAGTGGAGGTGAAAATTCCTCCTACCCGCGGCAAGACGGAAAGACCCCGTGGACCTTTACTACAGCTTGACACTGCTATTTGGATAAGAATGTGCAGGATAGGTGGGAGGCTTTGAGTATATGACGCCAGTTGTATATGAGCCGTTGTTGAGATACCACTCTTTCTTATTTGGGTAGCTAACCAGCTTGAGTTATCCTCAAGTGGGACAATGTCTGGTGGGTAGTTTGACTGGGGCGGTCGCCTCCCAAATAATAACGGAGGCTTACAAAGGTTGGCTCAGAACGGTTGGAAATCGTTCGTAGAGTATAAAGGTATAAGCCAGCTTAACTGCAAGACATACAAGTCAAGCAGAGACGAAAGTCGGTCTTAGTGATCCGGTGGTTCTGTGTGGAAGGGCCATCGCTCAAAGGATAAAAGGTACCCCGGGGATAACAGGCTGATCTCCCCCAAGAGCTCACATCGACGGGGAGGTTTGGCACCTCGATGTCGGCTCATCGCATCCTGGGGCTGGAGCAGGTCCCAAGGGTATGGCTGTTCGCCATTTAAAGCGGTACGCGAGCTGGGTTCAGAACGTCGTGAGACAGTTCGGTCCCTATCTGCCGTGGGCGTAAGAAGATTGAAGAGATTTGACCCTAGTACGAGAGGACCGGGTTGAACAAACCACTGGTGTAGCTGTTGTTCTGCCAAGAGCATCGCAGCGTAGCTAAGTTTGGAACGGATAAACGCTGAAAGCATCTAAGCGTGAAGCCAACTCTAAGATGAATCTTCTCTAAGCTCTCTAGAAGACTACTAGTTTGATAGGCTGGGTGTGTAATGGATGAAAGTCCTTTAGCTGACCAGTACTAATAGAGCGTTTGGCTTATCTTTTTTAAGCATCACTTCCTTGTTAAGGTTTTTACTTAAAGCTTTAGAATTTATATTCAGTTATTAAACAATAGCTTAGCTTTGATAATAATCTTTCAAGTAAAGTTTATATTAGAACTTGCTCTTAACATTGTTTTTTAAGTATTCTAAAGTAAAACAATAAAGTATTTAGCTTAAGATAAATAAAATATCTAAATACAAGACTAAAGAAAACTAAAATAAAAATAGTTTTATTTGATTATTTTTATTTTACTATGTTTTTATACTTTTAATGGAATATTTAAATAACAATGTCCGTGATTATACAGATGTGGAGACGCCTTGTCCCATCCCGAACCAAGAAGCTAAGCACATCGTGGGTGATGATACTACGCCTTACTGGCAGGGGGAAAGTAGCTCATTGCGGACTTGTTAGTTTCTTATTATTCTTACTACTTTTAATTATAATTCATATATATTTTTATTTAAATTAATCTTTGTTTTTATATTTTTTAGTTTAATGTTTTATATACTTTTTTGTTTTTAATTAGATTGTTTTATTTTAACAGGGGAAAATCTAAAATATCTCATTGCTTTTTTAAACAATGATTTTGCGGCTTTTATTTTTTAGATATTTTATGCTGGTGGAAACTTAGGTGAAAATGGATTTAGATATAAAAAGGCGTTTTTAGAAAGACTTCATATATCAAAAATAAATTCTAAAAATGAAAAACTAGCAAACGAGCTTATAAGCTTAGTCAATGAGATTTTAAATTTAAAAGAACAAGACAAAAATGCAAACACCAAAACCCCAAGAAGACAAAATAAACTCTATCGTTTATAAACTTTACAATCTAAGTGAAGAAGAAATAAAAATAATTGAAGGTAAGTGATGGAAAAATTTGACAAAGAACTAACGATATATGGTATTTTTGTAAAAAATGGTAAGCAAAATGTAAAAGACAATAAAATAACTATATTTGACGCTGAAATAGAAGAGATAAATTTTCAAAAATTGCAAGAAAAAGATATAAAAGAAATTTGCATACTTAGAAGTGAAATAAAATATCTTTACTTTTTTAAAAAAAATACTATAAAAATAGATTTTAGGAATTGTAATTTTAAAAATCAGATTATCGCTAGAGAGTTATATTTTGAAAATGAAGTTATATTTCAGCAATGTATATTTGATGTTGTCGTAGATTTTTCTAAAACAAAATTTAAATGCAAGATTGATTTTTTAACATCTATATTTAAAGGTGAAGTGAGATTTATAGAAACTCAATTTCAGGCAAAGCAAAGCGATAATAAAATAATAGAAAATGATTTCGGAGAGGTTATGTTTGAAAGGAGAGTATCTTTTTCTAATGCCATATTTCAGGAAAGAGTTAATTTTGCACTCTCACAATTTAAAGACGAAGCAAGTTTTGCAAAAACCAAATTTCAAGCAAATCAAAATGATAGCAATATAATTGAAAATCAATTTTTAGGAGTCATTTTTGCAGGAAAAGTAACTTTTGATGAAGCTATATTTCAAGCAAGAGTTTGTTTTGGAATTTCGCAGTTTGAAGATGAAGCAAGATTTATAGGAACTCAATTTCTAGCAGAGCAAGATAATGATAGTAAAATTGTAGAAAATGAATTTAGGGAAGCTAACTTTAGAGGAAAGATAACTTTTGATAGTCTCGTATTTAAAGCAAGAATTAGCTTTTTGTTTTCAACATTTAAAGATGAAACACTCTTTTTAGATATAAATCCAAGTAATCTTATATTTTATAATGTGGAATTTAACAAAACAAAGTTTGCTTGTAAAGCTCTTACAAATATCACTTCTTGTCTATTTCAATACTCGGTATTTAAAGATATGTTAAGCTTTGAAAGAATGGAATTTGAAAGATTAAGATTTGATAATGTTTTGTTTAATGGTGTTATAACTTTTAGCGATACAAAGCTCAAGATCAAACCGCAATTTATAAACTGCACTTTTTCTAATCAATTTAACATAGAACATCAATATATCAAATATAGTGATAAAGATATAGAAAATAAGATAAATAATATACAAAATGAAAATGATAAATTTCATGCCTTGCTAAATTTGAGAGATTTATTTAGAAAATTAAAAAGCAATCGTATAGCCCATCACAATCTAATCGATGCTTCAGAATTAAGAGTTCAAGAGCTTTACGCTAGAGAATTAGAACTAAAACATAAAGAAAATAAAAGCTTAAAAGAAAAAGTCGAACGATGGCAACTTTTCTTTTATCGCAAACTTTGTGATCATCATACTGACTTGTTAAAGGTATTTCATAATTTGCTTATAATCATCATGCTTTTTGGTGTTTTTTCTTTTGCACTTGATAAATTTAAACAACCTAGTGTAGAAAATAATGTGAAATACCACATCGTTCAAGTAGATACTAACGAAAGTTATATCTTTAAAGAACATAACAAAACGACTTATAATATCTTTGGTTTAAATATAAACAAAGAAAGTAACAAGCTAGATGAATTCATAAAAAACAATTTTGCTTATGTATTGATTTTATTATTTATAGCTTTATTGCCACTTTCCTTTAATATTTTTACCAATTTATATATTTTTGGCAGCTTTTTTTATGTGATTTTTAATTTTTTAGATTTGGTAACTTTATATATACATATTGTTATTATAGGTCTTTTTGTAATTTTTGCTTTGAAATTTATTTTACTTGATGATAGACAAGAAATTATAAGAAAAATTATCATTGGTATTTCTTATGTGGTTTGTATTTTTACACTACTTGTAAAACCTAGTTTAATGCTTCCTGTGTTCGGAAGCTTTTTAGAAAAAGACACTAATACTACTTATCCTTTACTACTTAGTTTATCGGTGGTGTATTTTATACTTGTAGCTTTAGTGATATTCTCACTCCAAAAAACCGCACGAAAAAATTCTATAGTGCCAAATTAGTTAAATTAAAAAATACTTTGTATTTTGTTGTTTTTAGAGTGAAATTTTAAAGTTTTAAATTGAAAAAAAAAAAAAACAATGGTAAAATAAAAATTCTATTTTAAATAAAAAAAGGAAGATTATGTTGCGATTTTTTATAATGCTTTTTTGTGCTTTAAATCTTTTTGCCGCTACGCCAAAAGATACTATCATCATCGCAGTAGAAAATGAGCCAGAGCGCATCAACCCACTTTTTAGTGAAGATCATGATGTGGCGATTGCTCTTGTGTTTTCAGGACTTACACGCTTTGATGAAAACATGAGCTTAGCACCTGATCTAGCTAGTTCTTGGAAAGTTAGTAAAGATGGTTTGGTATATGAGTTTGAACTAAGAAAAGATGTATTATGGCATGATGGTGTTAAATTTAGTGCTAAAGATGTAGAATTTAGTATAAATGCTCTAAAAGATGAGAAACTAAACTCACCATCAAAGGTAAATTTTGATGCGGTTAAAGAAGTAAAAATCATTGATGATTATCATTTAATCATTACTCTTTCAAAGCCTTTTCCAGCATTTTTAGATGCTTTAAGCGTGGGAGTTTTACCAAAACATTTACTTGAAAAAGAAAATTTAAATACTACCAAATTTAACCAAATGCCTATAGGAACAGGTTCTTATAAACTAAAACAATGGAAACAAGGTCAGTATATGACTTTAGAAGCAAACGAAAATTATCATTTAGCTAAGGTAAAAACTCCAAAACTTATACTAAAACACATTAAAGATCCAAGCATTAGTTCTATCGAGCTTAAAAATGGTTCTATAGATGTAGCCTTGGTGGATTTTGCACTAGCTTCAAATTTTGAAAATGATAAAAATTTTAAAATGCTTATAGAGCCTTCAGCTGATTATCGTGCTTTGATGTTTAATCTTAATCATGAGTTTTTAAAAGATCAAAATGTGCGTTTAGCATTAAATTATGCTATTGATAAACAAGCTATTATAAATTCACTTTTGCACTCTTTTGGAAAAGTTGCTAACCATCCTTTAGAAAAATCATGGGCAAACCCTAAAGAATTTTCTACTTATACTTATGATATGAAAAAGGCAAATGAGCTTTTAGCAAAAGCAGGCTTTGTAAAAAACAAAAATGGCATTTTAGAAAAAAATGGCAAAGAATTTAGCTTTGAAATGTATGCTATGAGTGAAGATCCTTTAAGAGTAGCTTTGGTAAATATTTTACAAAGTGAGTTTTTAAAACTTGGCATTAAAGCAAAAGCAGTAGCTAGACCAAGTGGAAGTTTTGATTATACTAAAATTGATAGCTTTTTAGTAGGTTGGGGCAGTCCTTATGATCCTGATTTTCATACATTTAGAGTTTTTGCAAGTTCTGAAGATACTACTTTAAATTCAAGCGGATGGAATTTTGGTCATTATCAAAATACCAAAGTAGATGAGACTTTAGCAAAGGCTAGAAATTCTCTTGATGTAAATGAGAGAAAAAAATACTATAAAGAATTTATTAATGCTTTATATGAAGATCCTGCGTTTTTGTTTATAGCTTATATTGATTATCCTTTAGTTTTTGCTAAAAATATACAAGGTATAAAACCTCATATTTTAGGTCATCATGGAGTAGGTTTTACTTGGAATGCTTATGAGTGGAGCAAAAATTAGTGATAAAACTCATTTTTAAACGCCTTTTGTGGGCGTTTTTTTTGATGTTTTTTGCTAGTTTTTTGTGTTTTGTGATGATTTATCATGCTAAAGGAAGTGTAGTTTTTGCTAGCGTACCTCAAGGAACTAGCCTTAAAGTAAAAGAAGAAATCGAGCGTAATTTAAATTTAGATAAACCTTTATTAGAGCAGTATGAAAATTGGGCTTTTAAAGCATTGAAAGGCGACTTTTCCTACTCTTTAATCAGCGGAGAAAAGGTTAGTGAAATTTTAAAAGAAAAACTTTCCTATACTATCATTCTTGGAAGTTTAGCTTTTTTGGTGCTTTTTGTATTATCTTTGTTTTTAGCACTTTTGTGTGTGATTTATAAAGATAGTTTTTTAGATAAAACTATTACCTTTTTAACGATGAGTTTTTTTGCATTACCTGCTTTTTCTTTGTCTTTAATGCTTATTATGATTTTTGCAGTATTTTTTAAATTTTTTCCAAGTTCAGCAATTGCTGATATTGGTTTTGAAGATGATGTATTAAATCGTTTGTGGCATTTATTTTTACCTGTATGTGCTTTAGTGCTTTCGCATTTAGCAGTTTTTGTGCGTTTTATAAGAACAAGCTTGATTGATAGTTTAAATCAAAGTTTTATAGAAAGTGCTTTTGCAAGAGGGCTTAGTAAAAAAAGAATTTATTTACATTTTGTGTTAAAAGATGCTTTTGGTTCTATACTTGCATATTTTGGTGCCTCTTTTGTGAGTTTTTTAATGGGAACTTATATAGTAGAAAGCGTGTTTTCTTATGAGGGTGTAGGAAATTTGGTGATTAAAAGCATATTGTTTAAAGATTATCCTGTGGTGTTGGCTGTGGTGATTTTTAGTATTTTGGTGGTAGTGTTTGTAAATTTGATTGTAGAATTAATTTGCAAGATGATTAATCCAAGGTTTGCTAATGCGTAAATTTTGTGTGATGATGATTTTACTAAGCTTGATTTTAGCACTTTTTGCACCTTTGATTAGTTCATATGATCCAAATTTAGTGGATTTAAGTAAAGCTAAAATAGCTCCAAATTTAACTCATATTTTTGGTACAGATATGCTTGGTAGAGATGTTTTTACGCGCATTTTGTATGCATTACGCATTTCTTTATTTGTTGGAGTAATGGCAGCATTTTTTAGCGTGTTTTTTGCTTGTGTTTATGTATTTTTAACAAGATTTTTTGCCTATGCTTTTTTTGCTAGAGTGATTGATATGCTTTTGGCATTACCATCTTTACTTGTAATTATGTTTTTTCAAAGCTTTTTGGCAGGATCTTTGTGGAGTATGATTTTTATTATTGCTTTGGGGCATTTTGCATTTGTGGCAAAAGTACTTGATACCCAGCTTAATAAATTTCAAAAACTTGAATTTTATCAAAATGCTATTATTTTAGGCTCTAGTAAGATGAAAGCTTTATTTAGTGAGCTTTTACCTGCTTGTTGGAATTTGCTTTTTGTGCTTTTTGTTTTAAATATCGCCCATGCTATTACAAGTGAAGCCACTTTAAGTTTTTTTGGTTTAGGTGTAGAGCTTTGGACTCCAAGTTTAGGTAATATGCTAAATGAAGCAAGCAAGGCTGTATTTTTAGGATTTTGGTGGATGATAGTTTTTCCAGTAGCCTTTATACTTATGCTTATTTTACCTTTGCTTGCTTTGGGTAATGATTTACAAGAAGAGATAAAAGCATGATAAAAATTGTAAATTTAAATCTTAGTTTTAAAGATAAGATTTTATTAAAAAATTTAAATCTTAGTCTAGATGAAGGTAAATCTTTGGCTATTATGGGTAAAAGTGGCGCAGGTAAAAGTTTGCTTTTAAAAAGCATGATTAAACTTTTTGATAAGCACTATAAACTTTCTGCACAAAAATTTGAGATTGGTCAAAAAAATATTTTAGATTTAAAAGAAAATGAACTAAACGCTCTAAGAGCTAAGGTAAATTTACTTTTTCAAGATGTATATGGGAGTTTTTATCCACTTGTTGATATAGGGAGTTATTTTAATATAGTTTTAAAAACTCATACTGATTTAAGTGCAAAAGAAATTAAAGAAAAGGCTTTTTATTTTTTTGAATGTCTGGGACTTAAAAATCATGACCTTTTGTGGCATTCTTTTATATATCAATTAAGTGGTGGTATGGCAAGAAGAATTCAAATAGCATTGGCTTTGCTTAGCGGGGCGCAGTATTTATTATGTGATGAGATTACAAGCTCGCTTGATAGAGCCAATGAAGAAAAAATCATTGCAATTTTAAAAGAGCTAAAAACACAATTTAAAAATCTCATTTTCATCACCCATGATGTAAATTTAGCAAAAGAGCTTTGCGATGAGGTAGTCATCATAGAAGAAAGAACTTTAATGTATCAAATGTCTATAAAGGATTTTTTAAACAATCCAAAAGGTGTTTTTGCTAAAGAATTATTAGAGCTTTTTGAGAGTGAAAATGTTTTTAGAAGTTAAAAATTTAAGCAAATCTTATAAATTTAAAAAACACTGGTATTTAAAGGAAGAAGAAAATTTTGTTTTTAAAGATGTGAGTTTTTCTTTAAATCAAAATGAAAATTTATTGCTTTGTGGGGAAAGTGGTAGTGGTAAAAGTACTTTAGCTAAAATTCTTTGTATGCTTGAATGTGCAAATGCTGGAGAAGTTTTATTTGAAGATAAAAATATATTAAATTTAGATTTTAATTCTCAAAGAAAATTACGCCAAAAAATTCAATACATTTTTCAAGATCAAAAATTAGCTTTAAATCCATACAAAACAGCCAAAAGACTTTTGCTTGATGTGTATGATAATTTTAAATTTAAGCCCAATTTTGAAGAACTTTTTAAGCTTTTTGATGCGTTTGAACTTGAAAAAGATATTTTAGAGTTGAAACCTTCTAAGTTAAGTGGTGGTCAAAGTCAAAGACTAGGTTTGATTAGAGCTTTGCTTTTAAAGCCAAAATTACTTATCTTGGATGAAATCACAGCAGCGCTTGATATAGTGACTGCTTATAAAATTTTAAACTATTTGCACGCTTTTCAAAAAGCGCACGATATTACCTATATTTTTATTTCGCATCAAGAAAAAATCTTGCAAAATATATGTCATAAAAAAGTGCTTTTGTAAAAAGATAAAAATTGTTTCATTTTGAAATATTATAAAATTTATTTTTTTGATAATAAGTTTTTATATAGCTAAGTTAAAGTAAAATAAATTCTAATTATGCTTGAAAAAGGTTTATTATGACGCACGCAACTATAGAGCATCAATATTTTGGTATATTTGCAATGCTTGTTATTGCAAGTGTTATATTTTTTACTTTAGTATATATTTCTTCCAAAATAGGATCCAAATTAGCTTCTCATAATAGAAAAAAACTTGGACTTGGAATTTATGAGTGTGGACCTATGGCTTCTAAGCAAGCAAATAAAATCAATTCTCAATTTTTTGTTTTTGCTTTAATTTTTATTTTGCTTGATATTGAAGTGGTTTTTTTATTTCCATGGGCGGTGATTTTTAAAGATTTAACTACAGAACTTGCAAAATATGGTTTATCTTTATTTGCTTTAGTGGAAGTATTTGTCTTTATTTTATTGCTTGCAATAGGCTTTTTGTATGCTTATAAAAAAGGAGCATTTGAGTGGCAGAGTATCAAAAAATGAGCACAGCACCTGTTGTTTTAACCACGGTTGATAAGTTAGTGCAATGGGGTAGGAGTAATTCCTTATGGGCGTTATCTTATGGGCTTGCTTGTTGTGCTATTGAAATGATGGCAGCAGGCGGTGCAAGATATGATTTTGATAGATTTGGGACGATTTTTAGGGCAAGTCCTAGACAATCTGAAGTGATGATTATAGCAGGTACTTTAAGTAAAAAGCATGCTGAATTTACAAGAAGGCTTTATGATCAAATGCCAGATCCTAAATGGGTTATTTCTATGGGTTCTTGTGCAAATACGGGTGGTATGTTTAATACTTATTCTACTGTTCAAGGTGTAGATAGAATAATACCTGTAGATATTTATGTGCCAGGTTGTGCGCCACGCCCTGAGACTTTTCAATTTGCACTAATGATACTTCAAAAAAGAATTCGCAAAGAAAAAGCAAGCAGAAAAATCGCTCCAAAAAGGCTTATATGATGAGAAAATATAGCGATAAAAAAAATGTTCAATTGAAAAATTACTATGAAGATAGATTTTATCATGCTCCAAAAACTCAAAAATTAAATTTAGAAAATAGTGTTTTTGAGCAAGATTTTCTTCAAATTTCTCAAAAATTTAAGATTAAAAATTCTTTTATTGAGCTTGATTTTTGGGTGATTGAAATAGAAAAAGATGACAATGTTGTTTTGTTAAATGAGCTTAAAAATTTAGGCTATAGCTGTTTTACCGATGCAAGTGCTATTGATTTTGTGGCGCAAAAAAATGGATTTGAAGTGTATTATCAGCTTTTAAATATGGATAAAAATCTAAGAGTTAGGGTAAAAACCTTTGTAGGTGTAAAAGAAAAGCTTCAAAGTATTATGAGTGTGTTTAAAGGGGCAAATTGGTGTGAGAGAGAAATATATGATATGTTCGGGATTTTCATTATCAATCATCCGAATTTAAAAAGACTTTTGATGCCTGATGATTGGTATGGTCATCCTTTTTTAAAGACTTATCCTTTAGAGGGTGATGAATTTGCCAAATGGTATGAGATTGATAAAATTTTTGGTAAAGAATACCGCCAAGTAGTGGGTGAAGAAAATAGAGATCCAGGTTTTGTTGATGAAAAAGATACTTTAAATTTTAGCCGAATTTATCATGAAGTATCTAAGGGTCAAACTCCAAGAGAAGATAAATACTTGCAAGATTATCAAGAAGAAGATGGCGTTGTGTTTGTGAAAAAAGTTAAAAGAAATCAAGCTAAAATTTTAGATAAGAGAAGATAAAATGCAAATTTCTACTAAATTAAAACCTTATTATGAAAATATAAGCTTTGAGCGTGAAGATGGGGTAATGATAGTCAATCTTGGCCCTCAACACCCAAGTGCTCATGGAAATTTACGCCTTATTTTAGAGCTTGATGGAGAAGAAATCACCAAAGCTACACCTTGCATAGGCTATATGCATCGTGGTATGGAAAAAATGGCTGAAAATATGATTTATCAAGAATTTATCCCAACTACTGATAGAATGGATTATATTGCAGCTAGTGCAAATAATTATGCTTATGTAGCCGCTGTAGAAAAACTTTGTGGCTTAAAAATCCCACGCAGGGCAAGTGTGATAAGGATGATTTTGCTCGAGTTAAATCGCATTGCTTCGCATTTATTATGGCTTGCCACACATGCACTTGATATTGGTGCTATGACGGTGTTTTTATATTGTTTTAGAGAGCGTGAATATGTGCTTGATTTGATAGAAAAGTATTGTGGTGCAAGACTTACACATTCATCTATGAGAATAGGTGGGGTTATGCTTGATTTGCCAGATGGATTTTTAGATGAGCTTTTAGCATTTTGCAATAAATTTCCAAACGATATAAAAGATTATGAAGCTTTGCTTGATGATAATAGGATTTGGAGAGCAAGAACTGAAAATGTAGGTGTTGTAAGCAAAGAAAAAGCTTTGAGTTGGGGTTGTAGTGGAGTTATGTTAAGGGGAAGTGGTATTGCTTATGATATTAGAAAAGAAGAGCCATATTTGCTTTATGATGAGATAGATTTTGGTGTGCCTGTGGCTAAAATGGGCGATTCTTATGCAAGATATAAAGTTTATATGCAAGAATTTAGGGAAAGTTTGAAAATTTTAACCCAATGTGCTTTTTTATATAAAGATACTCCGCCTCAAATTTTATGCGAACATCCTGAGTATGTAAGTGCTTCAAAAGAGCAGATTATGACACAAAATTATTCTTTAATGCAACATTTTGTTTTGGTTACTCAAGGCTTAAAACCTCCAAAAGGAGAGGTTTATGTACCTACTGAAAGTCCTAAAGGTGAGCTTGGATTTTTTATCCATTCAGATGGAAGTGGTAGACCTTATAGATTAAGAGCTAGAACCCCTAGCTTTTTTCATTGTGCATTTTTAGAGGAAATGCTTGTTGGGTCATATTTAGCTGATGCGGTGGCTATTTTAGGAAGTATTAATATAGTTTTAGGTGAGATAGACAGGTGAGACGCGTAGATTTAAGAAAAAGCCAAAATTTATTTAAAGACTTGGAGCAAACCATTCAAAATGCCTATATGGATGAAGTTTTAGTGGTTTTGTTTGAAATAGGGGATTTTTCTAATGTAGAAAAAAGCTTTGCTTTTGTTAAAGAGCAAAATTGTGAGCTTTTAAATTCTTTAAAATTTAATCAAGTAGATTGGACTATAGTATTTAAAAAGGTAGGACAATGAAATTAGTAAAATATCAAGAAGGTCTAAATGCTTTATGTTTTGTGGATTTACTTTCTTTAAAAAATCCTTCACTTTGTGCTAAGCTTAATAAAAGTAAAAATTATAATATTTCTTGTATTGAAGATAAAAATTTAAATGCAAGATTTTATAAGTGTGAAATTGCAAGCATTTCTTTTGTGCTTGCTTTACTTTGCAAAATGAGCTTAGAAGATGAATTTGGTAAGCTAGATGAAGGATATTTGAGTGCTGAATCTTGCTTTGGAGAAGAAGAGGCTTTAGAGGTTTTAGAATTTTTGCAAAATGCTAAATGTATAATCTTTGATGAAAATTTAAAACAACACAAAGATTTTGAAAATATCAAATATTTTTTAACTAAGCTTTGTGAAAAATTTAATCTTGCTTTAGTTTGTACAGATGAAGAAGAAAGTGTTTTAAATGTGCAAAAAGATTTTGATGATTTATTAGAACTTGATAATTTTGATGGTATTGTTGTTTTAAAAAATTCGCTTAAAGATTTAAATTTACATTGTTCTGCTTCTTTTGCTTTGATTGCTAAAGTAAAAGATCAAGATGATATAGAATTAAAACTCAATAATCAAATTTTTAAAACTAAAGTTTGTATTGATTTAAATTTAAAAGGCACTGTGGCTTTGTATGATTACAAAAGCGATGATTTTGCTTTTACAAAAGCTCAGATTAAGGTTATAAAATGAAAGTCATCATTAATGGTATCGAGTGCGAAGCCAATGAGGGTGAGTATATTTTAAATGTAGCTAGAAAAAATGATATTTTCATTCCTGCAATTTGTTATTTAAATGGCTGTTCTCCAACACTTGCTTGCCGTATGTGTATGGTTGAGGCTGATGGTAAAAAGGTTTATTCTTGTAATACCAAAGTAAAAGAAGGTATGGTAGTAGAAAGTGATTTACCAAATTTATGGGATGAGCGTAATGCTATTATGCAAGCTTATTGTGTCAATCATCCTTTGCAATGTGGAGTTTGTGATAAATCCGGTGAGTGTGAGCTTCAAAATTTTACACACAAAGCAAGAGTAAATTTGCAAAATTATTGGATCAAAGATACTCATAAAGAGTGTAAAAAATGGGGTGAGATTAATTATGATCCTGCTTTATGTATAGTATGTGAAAGATGTATCACGGTTTGTAAAGATAAGATAGGCGAAAGTGCTTTAAAAACTACTCCAAGAGGAGCAGATGCTCCTGATGTAAGCTTTAAAGAGAGCATGAGTAAAGACGCACTTGCAATTTGGACTAAATTTCAAAAGAGTTTAATTGCTCCAAGTAATAAAGATGTGCTTGATTGTTCTTTTTGTGGAGAATGTACGAGTGTATGTCCAACTGGAGCTTTGGTGGGTTCAGCTTTTCAATATACATCTAATGCTTGGGAGTTAAAGAAAATACCAGCTAGTAATCCACATTCTAGTGATTGTGAGTTGATGTATTATGATATAAAACAAACTAGCATTAATAATCAAAAGGAAAAAATTTATAGAGTGAGTAATGACTTTGCTTTCGCTACGCTAAATAAAGCCGCAAGATATGGTTTTAACACTCAAAATGAAGTTCAAGGTAAAGATGAAAAAGCTTTTGGAAAATTAGTAGAAATGATAAAAAATAGTGAAATAAAAAATATTTTATTTAATAGTTTTATAACTAATGAAGAAGCTTTAATTTT
The DNA here is from genome assembly GCF_013372105.1 of Campylobacter armoricus. Classification (NCBI taxonomy): domain Bacteria; kingdom Pseudomonadati; phylum Campylobacterota; class Epsilonproteobacteria; order Campylobacterales; family Campylobacteraceae; genus Campylobacter; species Campylobacter armoricus. The sequence goes on along the minus strand of NZ_CP053825.1, from coordinate 1,458,063 downwards.
GCAAAATCTTAGTAAAAAATTTAAACTCTGCCTTATCAACCACGAAGCTAAAAAATTCCAAGATTTTCTAGTTTATTTTTATCAAAATGCAAATGCAATGTATAATGCAAATACAGATGATATTACCCAAAGTGATTTTTTAATCATAGCAGGTTCGTTTTTAAGATATGATGCGCCAACTCTTGGATATAAGGTTAATAATGCTTTAGTGATGAATAAAGGTGCGGGAGTTTATTTTCATCCTATTAAAGATAAAGGTGTTGATAAATATTCTAAAAATCTTTTGCAAATTAACCATGATATTAAAAATAATGAAGATATTTTGCTTTTTATCTTGCAAAAATTTGCAAAAGAACTCCCGCTAGATTTGCAAACTATTGTTGAAAAAGCATACTATGAAGATAGCAAAGAAATAGAAGAAACTATCAATGAAGAAGTGATAGAAAAGATAGAAAAACAAAACGAAAATGGTGAAACTATCATAGAAGAAGTTAAAAAAATGGTGCCTAAAAAGATTAAAAAAAGCATAGAAGTGCAAAGATCAAGCTATGCAAAAAATCTTGGTGTAGATGAGGATATTTTAGAAAATTTATTAATAAAAAAACAAAAATTTACGCTTATTATAGGAAGTGATTTTTATTATGATGAACAAAGTGCTAAATTAGCAAAACTTTGTGCTATGGTGCAAAAATATACCGAATTTAAAGTGTTTTTAATCCCAACTTGTACTAATACTTTGGGTGTGAGTTTAATTTGTGATTTAAATCAAGATTTTCAAGCAGGAAAAACATTAGGTTATAATGAAAAGGGTGATTTTAGCTTTTCTTATGATGGACATTGTGATTTAGCAAGCTCTAGTTTAAATCAGCAAGAAGGAAGTTTTGTAAATTATGATAAAAGATTGGTTCCTACTAATGCAGCTTTGGAATTTAAAGGATATTTTTTAAATGATTTGGCAAATGCTTTAGGATTTAATGAAGAATTTACCATCAATTATACTAAGCTTTTACCACAAGATAAGGGCTTTAGAGCAATTGATTTTGATGATTTAAGCAATTATTATGACAATGGTGGAAAAAACTATCGTGGCTATGAGCTTGATTTTTCTCACTTTGAGTTTGAAAAAACTTTAAACACTCAAGAAGTCAAAGCGCAAAATGAAGGAAATTTAACTTTATATCATGCAAATAGTATTCATCAGTTTTCAAAGCTTAGTAATAGAGCTTTCAATGAAGTTGGAGTTTTGTTTTTATCATCTGATTTAATGCAAAAATTTGAATTAAATCAAGATGATAGTGTTATTTTAAAAAATGAAAAAATTCAAATTGCTATAAGTGTAAAAAGTGATGATTCTTTAGAAAATGGTGCATATTTGGGCGATTATGATAGTAAGATTGATTATAAATCTTTATTTGATAATACTCGATATGTAAAAGTTTGGCTTGAAAAAGCAGGAGCTAAAATATGAGCGATATTACTTTTTTTATTATAGAAACTATTATTAAATGTGTGCTTGTTATAGCTATTTTTGCTACTTTAGCAGGTTTAGCAACTTACCTTGAAAGAAAGGCTTTAGCTTTATTTCATCGTCGTTTGGGGCCTGATATGGTAGGTCCTTTTGGTTTGCTTCAAGTGGTTGCTGATATGATTAAGCTTTTTACTAAAGAAGATATAGTGCCAACTTATGCTCAAAAAGTGGTATTTTTAATTGCTCCATTAATAGCGGCAATTTGTGCTTTTATAGCAATTGCAGCTATACCTATTTTTCCTGAATTTACTTTATTTGGTAGGGTAATTCGCCCTATTGTAGCTGATATTAATGTGGCTTTACTCTTTGTTATAGGTATGGGTGGGGTTAGTTTTTATGCAATTTTTTTAGGTGGTTTAGCTAGTAATAATAAATGGTCATTGTTAGGTGGAGCTAGAGGGCTTGTTTCTATCATTTCTTATGAGAGTGTTGCAGGACTTTCTTTGGTATGTGTGGTGATGCTTGTAGGATCTTTATCTTTAGTAGATATTAATAATTATCAAAGTGAAGGCATGCTTTCTTGGCTTATTTTTAAACAACCTTTAGCTTTTATTTTATTTGTTATAGCAATTTTTATAGAAACCAATAGAACCCCGCTTTGTTTAAGTGAAAATGAAACTGAACTTGTTTCAGGTTATGGAACAGAGTATTCAGGACTTAGATGGGGTATGTTTTTTATAGGTGAATATACAGCTATGATCACTGGAGCGATTATGATATCGCTTTTATTTTTGGGCGGATTTAATGATTTTTGGATTATACCAGGAGCTCTTATGATGCTTTTGAAGGTTTCTTTTGTGTTTTTTTGGTATTTTTGGGCTAGAGGTGCTTTTCCGCAATTACGCCCTGATCAAGTAATGAGAATGTGTTATTTGGTTTTAATACCTTTAGCAGTTTTAAATTTATTAATTAGTGCTTTAGTGCTTGTTATATAGGAAAAAATAATGAAAAAAGGCTATTTTAAAGTAGATTTTGAGCGTAAAAATCCTCAAAATGCTTATGAAAAATTTATACAAGTAATTAAGCGTTCTTTAAATACAGAACTTTTTGTGGGTTTGTTTGTAGTGCTAAGAGAAATGTTTAAAAAAAATAATAGTGCAACGATTAAATACCCATTAGAAAAAGTTTCGCTAGATAATCGCTACCGTGCAGTACATCGTTTAATGCGTTTTATTGAAAGTGAAAATGAATGCTGTATTGGTTGTGGGTTGTGTGAAAAAATTTGCATTAGCAATTGTATAAGAATGGAAACATCTTTAGGCGAAGATGGGCGTAAAAAGGTTGAAAATTATAGTATTAATTTAGGGCGTTGTATTTATTGTGGATTTTGTGCTGATGTTTGTCCTGAATTAGCCATTGTGCATGGTAAGGAGTATGAAAATGCAGCAGAACAAAGATCTTATTTTGGTCAAAAGCAAGATTTTTTAACCCCTATTGATGAGCTAAAAAATCAAGTTATTTTTGAAGGAAGCGGTAGTCTTAGAAAAGATGCCGATATTTTAGTGAAGAAAACTCCAAATTATTATGAAATAGATTTACAAAGACAACAAGATGCTCCAAAGGAAGAAAATGTTTGAAACTATAGCTTTTTGTTTATTAAGTGTTTTGGTGTTGGGATTTTTTTTAATTAGCGTTTTAAGCACCAGTGTGCTTTATGCTATTAGTTCTTTGGCTGCTGCTATGATTTTTTTAAGTGGATTTTATTTTTTACTTAATGCTGAATTTATTGGAGCAATACAAATTATCGTTTATAGTGGAGCTATTTTGGGTCTTTATAGTTTTGCTATGATGTTTTTTGATGCTTCTATAAAAGTAAAAGAGAGTTTAAAAGGAAAGAGAATATTTATCTTTGCTGTGATTTTTAGTGCGATTTTGTTAATTAGCATTATTATGGGCTATAATTTTGACTTAAATGAAACAAGTGAAATTTATAGTCTTGATTCTACCCAGCAAATAGGTTTTGCTTTATTTACAAAATATATGCTCGCCTTTGAATTTATGGCAATTTTGCTTTTAATAGCTTTAGTATGTGCAATTGTTTTAACCCAAAAAAACATCAAAAAGGATGAGCAATGATGCTAGAAAAGTATTATATTGTGGCTATTATAATGTTTATCATTGGTCTTATAGGTATAATAAAACGCCAAAATTTAATTATGCTTTTTATTTCAAGTGAAATTTTACTAAATGCTGCAAATTTAGCTTTAGTTACCGCAGGAGCTTCACATAAAGACATAGAAGGACAAATTTTTGCTCTTTTTGTTATGGGGGTTGCAGCTTGTGAAGTAGCTGTTGGGATAGCACTTTGTGTTTTATGGTATAGAAAAACAGGAACTTTAGAGCTTAATTCTTTGGAAGAAAAAGGAGATATAAAATGCAAAATTTAGCTTTAATTGCACTTTTTTCTCCTTTAGTATCGGCTATTGTTTTAGGTGCTTTTTCTTTTGGTATTAAAAGAATTTTCTTGGGTTATGTGGCTACCTTATTAATAGCAGTATCAGCTATTGCTTCGTTGATTTTGCTTATTAAAGGTGTATTTTTTGATTTTAAACTTGGGATATGGATTTCCTTAATAGATGTAAATTTCGGTTTTAAAATAGATTCTATAACACTTATTATGATGAATGTTGTTAGCATTGTTGCGACATTTGTGCATCTATATAGTATATTTTATATGAAAGAAGATAAAGGATTTAATCGCTATTTTAGTTATTTAGGACTTTTTGTTTTTTCTATGATGTTTTTGATTATGAGTGATAATTTTCTAGGACTTTTCATAGGTTGGGAGGGTGTTGGACTTTGCTCTTGGCTTTTGATTGGCTTTTGGTATCATAATGAAAAATACACTTTTGCTGCTAATGAAGCTTTTATTATGAATAGAATTGCTGATTTGGCTTTACTTTTGGGAATTTTTTTAATTTACATAGAGTTTAATTCATTAAGATATGACGAATTTTTTGCGTTGTTGTATTTAGATTATGAAAATAACAAGATTTTGGTTTTAATTGCTATTTTGTTGTTTATAGGTGCTATGGGAAAATCCGCACAATTTCCTTTTCACACCTGGCTTGCTGATGCAATGGCTGGACCTACGCCAGTTTCTGCATTAATTCATGCTGCGACTATGGTTACAGCTGGTGTGTATTTGATTATCCGTATAGGAGAGCTTTATTTGCAAGTTCCTGAAGTAGGTTATATCATCGCATTTATTGGAACATTTGTAGCGTTTTTTGCTGCTTCTATGGCTATGGTTGCTAAAGATTTAAAAAGAATTATTGCTTATTCAACACTTTCGCAACTTGGATATATGTTTGTTGCGGCGGGTCTTGGCGCTTATGCTATAGCTTTATTTCATCTTGCAACTCATGCGTTTTTTAAATCTTTATTATTCTTAGGTGCTGGTAATGTTATGCATGCAATGAACGATAAGCTTGATATTAGTAAAATGGGTGGGCTTTATAAAAGTATGAAAACTAGTGCTATTTTAATGCTTATTGGTTCTTTGGCTTTATCAGGAATTTATCCTTTTGCTGGATTTTTCTCTAAAGATTTGATTTTAGGTTTTTCTTTTATAAGTCATCACCATGGAATATTTTTAATACTTTTAATAACAGCTTTTATGACAGCTTTTTATAGTTTTAGACTTTTAATGCTTGTTTTCTTTACTCCAAAAAGACATGAATTACATCCTCATGAAGCAAGTAAAATTGCTTTATTTGCTATGAGTCCTTTGGCATTATTTGCGATTTTTATGGGTTTTTTTGAACATGATTTTATGGAATTTGTAAGCACACAATTAGCTTTTATTAATGCTCAAACTATTTTAGTAATGGTGATTTCAAGCATTGTTGCTATATTGGGTGTATTTTTGGCAATTATTGCTTATAGGAAAAATTGGTTTAAACCTTCGCTTGCGAAAACAAATTTATATAAACTCTTGTTTAATGAATACTATATACCTAAATTTTATCATCATTTTTTAGTTGATAAATATACTTTGTTTTGTGATTTTTTAAGAAAAACAGATAAAGAAGTTTTGGATACTTTAGTAAATAGTATAGCATTTTTTTTAAAAATACTAGCAAGGACACTCAGCGTAGATAAAGATTTTTCCTTAGCTTTAAGAATTTCTATCCTTGCTTTTGTTTGTTTATTTCTTTTAACTTTGGTGGTGTAGAATGCTCGGTTTGTTGATGTTATTTCCCTTTTTTGCTTTTTTTATAGCTTTATTTTTGCAAAAAGAAGATAGTAAATCTTTTGCAATTTTGGTTAGTTTTTTAATTTTAGTTTTAAATATTTTTTTATTAGTAAACTATCAAGGCGGTGTGGCTTATGAGTTTAGTTTGAATTCTTTGATAGTTAATTTTCATATAGGTGTAGATGCCATAGCGCTTTATTTGATATTGCTTTGTTCTATAATGATTTTTTTATCTTTTGTATGTTTAGATATACAAGATAAAAGTGTAGTGATGAGTATATTTTTATTACAATTTTGCATTATAGGACTTTTTGCTTCATTAGATGCATTGTTGTTTTATGTATTTTGGGAATTTTCTCTTATACCACTTATTTATTTAATAGGAAGATATTCAGATAATTATAAAGCAGGGATTAAATTTTTTATTTACGCATTTTGTGGTTCTATGCTAATGCTTTTATCTATTGTTTATACCGGATTTTTATATTATCAGAGTTTTGGATATTGGAGTTTTGATTTACTTGCTTGGTATAAAAATGATTTTACAATATCTGAAAATATACAAAATCTAATATTCATAGGCTTTTTTGTTGCTTTTGCAATCAAAAGTCCTTTATTTCCATTTCATACTTGGGCGCCTAAAGTATATGCAAAAAGTCCAACTTTGGTATCTATAATGCTTGTAAGTTTTAAAATGGCGCCTTTTGGATTTTTAAGATTTATTTTGCCTTTAACACCTGATACTTTAAGTCATTATCATTCCTTACTTGCTATTTTGTGCATAGTTGGGATTTTATATGCAGCTTTGATTGCTTTTAAAACTAAAGATTTAAAAGAGTTGATTGCTTATAGTTCTATTTCACATTTGGGTGTGATTATTTTAGGAATAGTTACTTTTACATATAATGGAGTTAGTGGTTCTATTTTTTATATGTTTGCACATGGTATAGTAACGGGTGGTTTATTTTTAGCTGCTTATATGCTTTATACAAGATATTATACTTTCGATTTAGATTTTTATAAAAATTTAGCTAAAAAAACTCCTTTATTTAGCTTTTTCTTTGCAGTATTATTATTTTCTTCTATCTCATTACCACTAACTATTTCTTTTGTTGGGGAATTTTTAATTTTACAAGGCGTAGCAAGTGTAAATTTGTGGTATGCATTGTTTGCAGGCGGTGTGATTGTTTTAGGAGCTATTTATATGCTAAATATTTATAGAAATATGTTCTTTGCTACTTGTGAAAAAAATATAGAAAAGTTAGTATTAAAAAAGAGTGAAATTTTTGTTTTAGGTATTTTATGTGCTTTAGTGCTTTATTTAGGAATAGCCCCAAGTGTTATGCTTGATCAAATTGCTTCTAATGTAAATAGTATTCTTGATGTTATGCAAACAAGAAATATTGCAATAGAAAATCAAAAAATCATAGACAATATAAGAGGTTTTTAATGAGTGGTTTTAGTCTAGAAAAATTAAATTTTGTATTATTATTTCCTGTGTTGTCATTGCTTTTTTGGGCTATTGTATTGCTTTTATTAGGAGCGTTTAAAAAACTCTCTAGAAATTTTTATATAGGAGCAAGTGTTATAGCTTTGCTTAGTGCCTTGTGTTTTTTATTGCTTTACAATGGCTTTGTTTTAAATGACTCTCATGCTTTTTTTGGTTTATTTGTAAGTGATAATTATGCTATTTTTACTCAAATAGTTATTTTAGTTTTTTCTATGCTTTATTTGTTAATGGATAAAGATGAACAAAAGGCAGAATTTTTCTCTTTGTTTTTGTTTATGGTAGCTTCTTTAATATTAATGGTATCAAGCACTAATCTAATCGTGATTTTCTTGGCTTTAGAAGGTTCTTCTTTGGCTCTTTATACGCTTATTGCTTTAAGAGGAACTCACAATGCTATTAGTTCTAGTATAAAGTATTTTGCTTTGGCAGCTGTTGGCGCTGGATTTTTTGTTTTTGCATGTGCTTTTGTGTATTTAAAAATCAAATCTTTGGATTTGGATATTTTATTGCATTCAGAGTATATTTCAGACCCTATTTTGCTTTGTGCTGGAGTAATGTTTTTGGTTATTGTTGGAGTAAAACTTTCTATCGCACCTTTTCATTTTTGGTTAAAAGATGTATATTGTGGGGTGCATACGAATTTTATAGCATTTATTTCTATAGTGCCAAAAATTGCTATGATTATAGTAGTGTTAAGAATTTTTTCTGCTTTAGGTGGCGGGGTAAAATTTGAATATATTGTAGCGCTATTAGCAATTTTTTCTATGTTAGCTGTAAGTATAGTAGCGCTCATTCAAAAAGATGTAAAAAAAATGCTCGCATACAGCTCTATCACTCATTCTTCTTTTATATTGGCAGCTATTGTTTCTAGTATGAGTGTAAGTTCTCAAGGTGATGGTACTTCTTATTTGTTATCAGTTTTTGCTTTGTTTGTATATTGGATTTCATTTGCTTTTGCAAATTATGGAGTTTTCTTGATATTAAGTTTATTTAAAAAAAGCTCATTTGAAAGTTTTTCAGGTCTATTCGATCAAAGACCTGTATTATCTATAATGCTTGCCATATTTATTTTATGTATCGCAGGTATTCCACCTTTTGGAATTTTTTGGGGTAAAATTTTGATCTTAGCTTCTATTTTAAATTCAGGTTATTATGTGCTTGTATTTGCTGTAGCTTTAAGTTCTATGATTATGCTTTATGCTTATTTAAAAATTTTAATTTATATATTTTTTAAACAAGAACAGGCAATAGAAAGTGTTAATTTAAATATAAGGCAAAAAATTATTTTAAGTATATGTTTTATAGGAAGTCTTTCTTTGCATATTTTTGCTTTTGTAAAATAATATTGCTATAATCACGCTTATGATAAGAATAATTGTTTTATTTTTTTTAAGTGTAATATACGCATTGTCCTTTGAGATTGTTGTTAATAAGGGAGAAGAAAATAAACGCCCATTTACTCTTTTGCACTTAAAAGATGATAAAGACTTTACTTGTAAGAGTGTTTTTGAATTTGAAAAAACTCATTTTGAGTGTAATATTTTAGGTGTGAGTAATATGCAATTTCAAAATAAAGAATTCGATACATTTTCTCTTTATTTTGAAAAACAGCAAACCTTTTTAACAATCAAAATATATCCTAAAATTTTAGCAAAAATGTTTAATTACTCTCAGAATATCTTTAATGCTAAAGATATTCAAGCACAAAATGGTGATACATCTAAGCACTTTGTTTTTATTTTTACAGAAGATTTGAGATATTATAAACCAAGCGATGGTCTTGATTTTAATATTTATTTTGAAGATGCACTGATGCCATATATTGGAGCTTTAGATTTAAATTCTAATCCTATGGAGACTTCAAAAAGTGCGGATTTTAATACTTATTTTAATATTAAACAAGAATATGAAGCAAAAAAATACGATCAAGTTTTAAGAGATTCAAATAATGCTATAAAGCGTTTTCAAGGTAGTGTCTTTATGAATGAATTTGAGCTTTATAAGCTAAGGGCACAAAATAAATTATACACTTATGAATTAGATAAAGATCAGCAAATTTTAGAGCAAATGCTAGATGATGCTAAAAGATGGGTAAGAACTTATATTAACGATAAAGATTATACAGAAGTGATGTATATTATGATGAGAATTTATATGGGTTTATCTCAAAGATCTAATGTGGAATATGTTATAAATACTTTAACTACTGAGCATAAAAATGATAAATTTACCACAATGGCTTTGCTCGATTATGCAGATTATTTATATAATTTAGGTAAAAAAACCACAGCTAATAATATTTATCAAGATGTGTATTATTCTACGCTAAATCCAGATTTGGCTAGTAGGGCTGCTTTGTTTTTATCAAAAAATTATTTAGAAACCAAAAATACAAAAGAAGCTAAAGAATTGGCTAGTAAAATTTTAGAATCAAACCCTAAATTTTTTATAAGTGAATTAGATAATTCTTTATTATTAGCAAAAGCTTTTAGCAATAATAGAATTTATGATTTGAGTTCTAAAATTTATGAGTATATTTTTTCAAATCTTTCTAAAGTAGATAAAGAATATGAAAAAGTTTTAAAAGATCTTGCTTTATCTTTATTAAATGCAGGTGAATATACTAAGGCTCAAAAATATCTTGATATTTATGCAGATGATTTTCCTTTGGGTGAATATATAAATTTAATCAAAGAAGCACAAGATGAAAATTTTTTATATTTAAAAGATGCTAATGCAAGCTTCTTGCATCAAAAATATGATGAAATTATGCGAAAATATGCAGGTGAAATTTCTAGTAAAGCTTTGTCTGACAATGTAAAATTATATTTTCAAGAAAAAAATTATGAAAAAGTTGTAAGTTATCAAAAAGATATAGAAAAATACTCCAATAAAGAAGTAAAAAATCTTTTAGAGCAATCTGCTATTTTTGTCTTAGAAAAAAAATTAAAAAACGATGAATGTTTGGATGCAGTTGAAATATATGATGATTTCAAAGCCTATAATGTCGGGGGTAAAATTCACAATAAAAAGCAAATGCTTGAGTGTTTTAAACGAACAACTCGTATTGAAGAAGCTAAAAAATATATAGTAGAAAATGAGAAAGATGATCTAATTTTTTATAAGCTTCAAAGCGCTGATTTGGCTTTAAAGGATAAGCGTTATTCTTTTGTAATTAAGACTATAAATGATATTTTAAATACAAGAACTATTATTAGTGATAATGAAAAATTTGAAGCAAATTATATTAAATTTTTTGCAGAACTCGGACTTGAAGACTATAACGCTATGATAAGAACTTTACAAAAATTAGAACAATTCCCTATGAATTATCGTATGGTTGAGTTATATTATGAGTTTTTGCGATATTGTGAGAAAAATAATTTTTCTACAAGTATTTTAACTTATGCACCAAAAGCGATTGATTATCAAAATTTAAAAGGGGTAAACCTTTTTACACCAGATCTTGAATTTATATATATTAAAGCTTTAAAACAAAATAATCAAGCCCAAAAAGCCTTAGGATTGTTTAAAGATTTATTAGCTAATCCTTTGAAAGATGATGAGCGCGCGAGAACTTTTTATATACAAAGTGATGTATATGAAGATTTAAAAGATGTAAAAAATCAAAAGCAAAGCTTGCAAAATTGTATTGATATTAATACTACAAGTAATTGGCAAAGTTTGTGTAAAGATAAATTAAATATTTTAAATACTCAACCATAGTTATTTAAAATAAATTGTTTTAAATTTTCATAAGTATTTTCATGACTTAGAATCTTTTTAGTGAATTTTTTATTAAAAGTTCTTTGTCTTTTAGCAAGTTGTCTTGTGTGGATAATGATAAGTTCTTCAAGTTCTTTTTGATTAATTTTTTTATCTAAAAAATCTTTACATTCTTTTAAACCTATCGAATTTAATGCTTTTAAATTGTTATCATAGTTTTCAAATAGCATTTTGGCTTCGTCTAACAAACCCTCTTTAAACATATTTTTTGTGCGTTTAATAATGCGTTTTTCTAAAATATCTTTTTGCCAAGAAATTTCAAAAATATCAAGTTTTTTAATAAGTGGTTCTTGTTTGGTTTCTTTTAAGACTTCACTTGGAATTTTATGGGTTTGCTCATAAATTCCAAGCCATTTTTTTAAACGATAGGTATCGTTTTTTTCTATTTTGGCATTTTTATCAATTTCTATCATTAAATTATAAATTTCATCGTTACTTAAAGTGCTTTGACTTTCTTTAAAATCCATACTTAATCCATCTATTAATGCTTTTAAATAAAAACTAGTGCCACCGGTGATAATGAGCATTTGATTATTTTTTTGAGCAAAATCTTTTGCTTTTTTGTATTCTTCAAAAAATAAAGCAATATTAAAATGCTCATCAACATTTAATAAATTTATACCAAAATAATCAAGCTCATTTAAAGTCTTTTTATCAGTTTTTGCAGAAGCAATATTGATTTGTTTATACACACAAAGACTATCAAGACTTAAAATACTCCCATTAAATTCATAAGCTAATTTATTTGCAAGTTCTGTTTTTCCACTTGCGGTGGTTCCAATGAGAGCAAATTCGAAAAACATCGTAAAAATATCCTAAATTTAAAATTATTTTAGTAAAATCATAACAAAAATATATTATAAAGAGAAAAAATGCCTTTATTATTGAAAGAAAAATTAAAAGATATTTTAGATTTGATTGTTTTTAAGCATTCTATTTTTGCCTTACCATTTTTATTTGTTTCGATGTTGGTCGCCTCTGTTATTTTAAACAATAGCACTTGGTTTGGTTTTAAAGCTTTATTTTTAGGAATTATTTGTGCAGTAAGTGCAAGAAATTTTGCTATGGCGATTAATCGTTTAATGGATGAAGATATTGATAAAAACAATCCCCGTTGTGCAAATCGTCCTAATATTGATGGGCGTATAGGAAAAGTTAGTATTTTGCTGTTTATAATTTTAAATGCTATTGTTTTTGTTTTAACAAGCTATTTTATCAATAAATTAGCTTTTGCTCTTTCTTTACCGGTATTGTTTATTTTGACTATTTACTCAGCTTTTAAAAGATTTTCTTCTTTAGCGCATCTAGTTCTTGGTTTTTGTTTGGGACTTGCCCCTATTGCTGGTAGTATTGTGGTTTTGGGAAGTATAGAAATTTATAGTGTTATTTTATGTTTAGGTGTTACTTTTTGGACTGCTGGTTTTGATTTGCTTTATGCTTTACAAGATATGGAGTATGATAAAAAAACAGGCTTACATTCTATACCTGCTAAATTTGGACTCGAAGCAACTTTATTTATATCAGCGTTTTGTCATATTTTGGCTGTGCTTTTTTGGCTTTTATTTGTTTGGGTAGCTCCAACGGGAAATATTGCTTTTTTTGGTGTAATTGTTAGTGCTATAATTTTGTTTTTTGAGCATCGCATTGTTAGAAAAAATTTTGAAAAAATTGATAAAGCGTTTTTTACTTTAAATGGATATTTAAGTATAGTATTTTTTATTTTTATATGGGTTGATCTTTTATGGAGATAAAATTTTTCAAAAGTTCTTTAGAGCTTGAGTTTGAAGAGAGTAAGGAAAGATATGAGGAATTTTTGCAAGAGTATCTTTCAAGCAATAATTATGTTAATTTAAGTAAATGGAAAAAACTTGCATCACGGGTAGAATTTAGCGAAGGCGAGCAAATCATTTTTGATTTACTTATGGATATAAAGCAAGAATTGTATTTGATAAAAAATGATATTAATAAAACAAAATTATTTACAGATTTAAAATACAAGGCTTTTGTAATAGGTGTAAATTTTGCACATCTTCAATTTAAAGATAAATGTTTAAGGCAAGATGAAGATTATTATGCCAGATTTGAAATTAATGGTCAAAAAATTAGTATTTTTTTTAAAGCCTTAAATGAAAACGAGGCAAAAATTATACAGATAAAGGCTGAAGATGAGCTTGTGTATGACAATTTTGTAGCAAATATGCAAAGAACAATGATTAAGATTTTAAAGGAGCAAGAAAATGAATAGTGATTTGTTGTTATGGCTAGTTGTGGCTTTGTTGATTTTTGCTATATTTGCTTATATGATGATTAAAGAAAAAGAAAGTATTGCTAAAATTAATGAACTTGGTAAAATGATTGAAGATTTAAATAAGCAATATCATTATTTAAAAAAAGAAAGCTTAGATGAACAAGAGCAAGAGAAAGAAGAAATAGATATTGAAGTTATAAAAGAAGAATTAAAAGAAGAACTTTTACAAGTATTAGAACAAAAGATTAATCAAAATATCTTACCTATTTTAAGTGCTTTAAAAGAAGTAGAAGAAGTTATTGAAGAATTTCAAAACGAACAAAAAAATCGTTTATTAAATTTAGAGCAAAAAACCCAAAGTATTACAAAACTAAGTCCAAGTTATGATAATGAAGAGCAAAAAGTAATAGAGCTTTTTAATCAGAAAAAATCTATAGAACAAATTGCAAAAGACTTACGCATAGGTATGGGCAGAGTTGAGCTTATTTTAAAATTTAATAAGTTGATATAAAGGTATTTAATGCTAATAGATAGTTATGGGAGAGTGATTGATTATTTAAGAATTTCTGTAACACAAAGATGTAATTTTCGTTGTCTTTATTGTATGCCTAAAACCCCTTTTGAATGGAGTGCCAAAGAAAATCTTTTATCATTTGAAGAACTTTTTATGTTTGTAAAAGTTTGTATTGATGAGGGGGTTAATAAAATTCGAATTACTGGAGGTGAGCCTTTAGTGCGAAAAGATTTATATAAATTTATTGCTATGGTTAATGAGTATAAGCAAAATTTAGATTTAGCACTTACTACAAATGCTTCTTTGCTCAAACAGCAAGCAAAAAACTTAAGACAAGCTGGCTTAAAAAGAATTAATATTTCACTTGATACTTTAAAAGAAGAAGTAGCTTTTAAATTAGCCCAAAAGAATATACTTAAAGATGTATTAAGTGGCATTGAAGAAGCTTTGAAATTGGGATTTAATGTGAAATTTAATACCGTGGCACTTAAAGGAATTAACGATGGTGAATTTATAGAACTTTTGGACTTTGCAAAGGAAAGAAACTCTCAAATTCGTTTTATAGAATTTATGGAAAATTATCATGCCTATGGTGAATTAAAAGGATTAAAATCTGTAGAAATTTTAAAAATAATTGCTCAAAAATATTCTTTCAAAGAAGGAGAAAAAACTCCAAATGCTCCCGCAACTATTTATGAGCTTGAAGACGGATATAAATTTGGCATTATTGATCCACATAGTCATGATTTTTGTGATAGCTGTAATCGTATAAGACTTTCTGCTGAAGGGCTTTTGATCCCATGTTTATATTATGATGAGGCTTTAAGTATTAAAAAAGCTATACGCAATAAAGATATAGCTGGAGCTTGTGAAGTTTTAAGAACCGTGATTAAAAATAAATCAGAAAAAAATAGATGGACAGAAAACGAAAATAACCAAAGTTCTACAAGAGCCTTTTATCAAATAGGTGGATAATGGATATTGTTGAAACTTTTTTAAGCTTACAAGGCGAAGGAAAATATAGCGGGAATTTAGCTATTTTTATAAGATTTGCTGGATGTAATTTTAATTGTGTGGGTTTTGGTGTAAAAAAAGAAAAAAATTCTAAAATGCTTTTAGGTTGTGATACTATTAGAGCTGTTTTTACTAAAGAATTTAAATCTTGCTATAAAACATATACGGCTAAAGAGCTTTTCGATGAGGTTTTAAACTTATCTAATGCGTATAAACCTATTGTTGTAATTACCGGTGGAGAGCCTTTGTTGTATTATAAAGATAAAGAATTTTTAAATTTTATTAATGTGCTTTTGCAAAGTGGATTTAAAACGCATTTTGAAACTAATGCAAGTATTGAAGTTGATTTTGAAAAATATCCTTTATATAAAGAATGCTATTTTGCTTTAGGCGTAAAGCTTAGTAATAGTGGTGTAAAAAAAGAAAAAAGGATTAATGAAAAAGCTTTAAAAGCATTTAAAAACTATGCCAAGGATAGTTTTTATAAATTTGTTTTAGATAAGAATTTTTTACAAGAAAATAAAGCCTTAGAAGAAATTAATGAAATTTTACAAATTTGTGAAAATGAGGTATTTTGTATGCCTATGGGAGCAAATGAGTTAGAAATTTCTAAAAATGCCTTAAGTGTTGCTGAATTTTGTATAAAAAATGGATATAATTACTCTGATAGATTGCATATTAGAATTTGGGGAGACAAAGAAGGCGTATGATTATTAGAAAAATATTTGAATTTGAAAATGCTCATATTGTTAGATTTTGTAGTTCTAAAAGATGCAAAACAAGCATACATGGTCATTCTTATAAAGTAGAAATTTTGCTTGAGAGTAAATATCTTGATAATGCTGGAATGGTGTATGATTTTGGTTTATTGAAAGATGAAATAAAACAAATTATTGATAGTTTTGATCATGCCATCACTCTTTTTAAGGATGATGATAAAGCTTATTTAGAAGATATGAAAAAGCACTCACAAAGATGGGTGATTTTGCCTGTAAATGTAAGTGCAGAAAATTTTGTAAGAGTATTTTTTGTGCTTATCGACGCTTTGCTTTCTAAAACGAAAATGATTAATGGCGAACAAGGTGTTAGCTTGAAAAGCATTATAGTGCATGAAACAAGAACGGGATATGCACAAGGTTTTAAAGAAGATGCTTATAGTGATTTGTTGCCAAAAATTACCTTAGCAGATATTGAATTTTCAAGAGCTATTTGTGATGAATGGAAAGATAAAAATTTTTTTAAAAAATTGCAAGATGAAAGTTTTGTATTTATCAATAAAAAGGAGATATGATGAAGAAAGTTTTATTGATTATTCCGATTTTGTTTTTCTTTGCTTGCTCAAATGAAGAAAGCAAAAGTATAAAAAAAGAAGTGCAAACTGAGCAAGTTCAAATCGAACAGAGCGATTCTAATGTTATTATAGATGATGAAACACTTCCTATACCCGTAGATGATGATATAAAAGATGAAAATAGCACACAAGGATAGTGATGGATCAAAGTTATGAATTTTTTTTGGCATTGCATATATATAGTCTATATACAAGTGGTTTTTTGATGCTATTTTATTTATATTTAACTCAAAGTAGTTTTTCTCAAGAATTTATATTTATAAAAAGAATTCGTTTATTTTTACCAATTTATTATTTATTTTTAGCGATCACGCTTTTTACTGGAAGTTTGCTTTGGGCTTTAAAGCATTTTGAGTTTAGTCTATATATAATTTCTATGTGGATTTGCTGGATTTTTATTTTTGCTTTAGCTATTTATCAATTTATATTATTTAAAAAAGCAAGATTATTTAAGCGTTATGCTAAATTTAGATTCTTAAGCTTTTTTATTTTATGTTTGGGTATATTTTTACTTTTTGTGCCTTATTTACTTCAAAGGTTTTATTTTAATGCAATTTCTATATCATTCTAAAAGTGGTGATGCAAGCTTAGTGATAGATAATGAAGCTTTTTTGCATTTAAGAGCTAGAAGGATTAAAATTAACGACACATTGGTGCTTAAAAATCTAAAAGATTCTTTTGCTTATTATTATAAATGTATTGAAATTTCTAGACGATCGTGTGTGTTGAATTTGCAAGATAAGAAAGAAGAAAAACAAGAATTAAAATCATATATCCATCTAGCTTTAGCTGTAATAGATCCAAAGATTATAGAAAAAACTTTACCTTTTCTCAATGAGCTTGGAGTGGCAAAACTTTCTCTTGTTTATATGGATTATTCGCAAAAAAATTTTAAATTAGATTTTCAAAGAATGGAAAAAATTCTTATAGAATCATCTCAACAATGTGGCCGTGCTTCTTTGATGGAGCTTGAAATTTTTGAAAATTTTGACAAATTTGGACAAAAATACAATAATATAGTTTTGATTGATTTTGAAGGGGATGAGCTAACAAATTTTAATCCAAATAAATATGTATTTTTGATAGGTGCTGAAGGAGGATTTTCTCAAAAAGAAAAACAAAAAAATATAAAAAAAGCAAAATTGCATGCTAATTTTATACTTAAAGCACAAACAGCTCTTGTAGGGGTTGCTTCGAAATTTATAATTTAAAATAATGCTTAAATTTATCTAATTTTTATATAAAAATTTATATAATTACGCCTTAATGTTTTCAAAAAGGATAAACAATGAAGAAAGAAATTCACCCAGAATATGTAGAATGTAAAGTTAGTTGTGCTTGTGGAAATTCTTTTACTACTAAGTCAAATAAACCAGAAATTAAAGTAGATATTTGCTCAAATTGCCATCCATTTTTCACAGGTAGTGAAAAAATAGTAGATGCGGCAGGTCGTGTAGAGAAATTTAAGAAAAAATACGCAATGCAATAATGTTATATTTTATTCCTACACCTATAGGAAATTTAAACGATATTTCTTTTCATTCTTTAGAAATTTTACAAAAATGCAGACTCTTTTTATGTGAAGATACAAGAGTTTGCAAAACTTTAATCCACTTACTTAATGAAAAATTTAATTTAGAAATTACACCTCAAAAATATTTACCTTTACACACTCACAATGAAAAGGATTTTTTGGCTAATATAGATGAGAATTTTTTCGAACAAGATATTGCGTATTTAAGCGATGCTGGTATGCCAGGTATTAGCGATCCAGGACAATTTTTAATCGAATATGCTATAAAAAATAATATTAGTTATGAGATTTTATCTGGTTCAAATGCTGCTTTACTTGCTTTAGTTTCAAGTGCTCTTTGTAAAAAAGAATTTATTTTTATGGGATTTTTGGCTAATAAAAATCCACAAAGACAAAAAGATGTTGAGAGATTAATGCTTAATCCTTATCCTAGTATAGTTTATGAAGCACCTACAAGAATATTTAATTTGATAGAAGAAATTGTTAAAATAGATCCTTTAAGAGAAATTTTTATCATAAAAGAAGCTACAAAAAAATTTGAAAGTAAATTTAGATCAAGTGCTTTAAAAGTATTAAAAAGATTAAAAACAATGAATTTGCGTGGAGAATGGTGTGTAGTAGTTGATGCAAGGGAAAAAGAATTTATCCAAAACACTATATGTGAGCAAGATATTTATGAGCTTGATTTGCCCTTGAAGATAAAAGCTAAGTTGCTTTCAAAAATTAATGCAAAATCTCCAAAAGAAAATTATCAAAAACTGCTTTTAAGTTGATTTTGGCTATTATTAAAAAATGATAGTATATGGAAAACAAGTGTTTTTTTATATTTTAGAAAAACACAAAGATAAAATTAATGAAATTTATTTAGCAAAAGAATGTGAAAAGTCTGAATTTTCCAAGATAGCTAAAGTATCCAAAAAGATTAAAAAGCTTGATTTTAAAGCTGCACAAAGTTTGGCAAGAGGTGGAAACCATCAGGGCTTTTTAATGGATATTAAAGATTTTGAATTTAGCTCTTTTGAAAGTTTAAAAGATAAAGATTTTATAACCATTTTATATAACATTAGTGATGTGGGAAATATAGGTGCTATTGTTCGCAGTGCTTATGCTTTGGGCGTTGATGGAGTGATTATAGTAGCAAAAAATGTTGCAATAGACGGGGTTATACGAGCAAGTAGTGCTGCTGCTTTGGATATGAAGATAGTTTTAAATGATGATATTTTAAGCATGATAAATGAGTTAAAACAAAAAGGTTTTTATATCTATGCTAGTGCAAGCGGAGGTAGTGATATACACACTATCAAGGCCAAAGATAAAAAAGTTTTGATTATGGGAAGTGAAGGTTTTGGCATAGCGCCAAAGGTGCTTAAAAGAAGTGATGAATGTGTAGGTATAAAAATGCACAATGATTTTGATAGTTTAAATGTTAGTGCAGCATTTGCAATACTTTGCGATAGGATGAAAAATGGATAGTTGGAAAAAATTAGAAGATTTAAATTTATTAGAAGTTCAAAAAAGAACACAAATAGAAATAGCTTGCCTTGAATATATCATCAAAAAAGATTTTAAGTCTTTATCCCGTTTTAATGTAAATGGTTTCATTAAAATTTTACAAAGAGAATATGAGCTTGATTTTTCTAATTTTTTAGAAGAATACCATACATATTTAGAAGAAAATGGTATAGAGAGGAAAAATCATGTGCATATTTCACCTAGGATGAATTCATATACCAAAGAAGGTTCTAGTATTTGGTATATTGTGATCATAGTAGTAGCGCTTTTAATAGTAGCTTTAGCTTGGGGTGTTTCAAGATTTTTTCAAAGCTCTATAGATGAAAATATTACTAATGTTTTAAATCAAGAACAAATTATATTAGAAGAAACAAATGATATAAATAGTACAAAAACACTTAATTTTTTCGCAGATGATGTTTCTATTGTAAATGATAATAATGAAACAAATACAAGTATTGAGATCTTAATGCCCTTAGATGAAAACAATACAAAATTAAATGAAGTTACAGAAAGTAATTCTACGCTTGATTTTGATAATAATGAAAATGTAGTTAGTGAAAGTATTATAAAACCAAATGCTGAACTTTGGATTGGTATGGTAGATTTAAAAACTTTTAAGAAAAATTCTATGACTATAAAAAATGATTATGTGTTGCCTTTAGATAAAGATATGCTAATTACTACAGGACATGCTGCCTTTACTTTAAACGATGAGAGTAATAAAACTTTGGAATTTAAAAATGGCATATCTAAGTTTTTAATGATTAAAAATGGTAAGATTAAACAAATTACAAAAGCTGAATTTATAAAAGAAAATAGAGGGAAATTATGGTAAAAATTTTTATATTTTCTATTTTTTTATCTCTCAATGCATTTGCTTTAAGTGCTTTAGAAGTAGCAAAACATATTGTAAATGATAATTCTAAGGATACAAAATTAGAACTTTTGTTTGCTAGAAATGATTATAAAGATGAACGCGGCAATGTGGATATTCACACTATTTCGCAAATTTTAAAAACTAACTCTTTGGCAAATTTTATACTTAATGAACCAAAAACCTTGACTTTTAGTTTTAAAGCACAAGCTGACTCTGTCTTGTTTTTTAAAACTATTAATGATACTTTAAATGAATTAGGTTATGTATATTTTATACCTATTGAGCTGACATTAAGAGAAAACTACATTACTTATAAATTAGCTGTTGATTCTCAATATATGCTAGATCCAGGAATATTTTACAAAGCTTTGCTTTCAAGTTCCGTGTTTATCAAAGATATTTCTAAAATTTCAGAGTTAAATTATGAATATGAATTAGATTTTTCAAAAGCAAAACCAAAAATTAACACTCAAATTTCTTTAAATACTATCACTCAACTTAATAAACCTTTAAGAGAGTATGTTATTGATTTGCAAGGTGCTAAAGGTATAGAGCTAAGTGCTCATAATCTTGATTCGTGGTTTTGTAAAATACAATTTTTAGATAAAAATTTAAATTTTATTCAAGGTGTAGAAAATACACACAAACAAAATGAAATAAGTGTAAGTATTCCTCTAGGTGCAAAATATGCTATTATAGGGGATATGTTTAGCCTTGATAATATCAAAAGGGGTTTAAAAATTTATTTAAGACGCTAAAAAGGATGGAAAATGTTTGAGGAAATTCATTTTAATACTATAGAAAGACTTCCAAATTATGTTTTTGCCGAAGTTAATGCGATTAAAATGGCAGCAAGAAGAGCTGGAGAGGACATAATTGATTTTTCTATGGGAAATCCTGATGGAAAAACCCCACAACATATTATAGATAAGCTTTGTGAAAGTGCCAATAAAGACAAAACTTCTGGTTATTCTGCTTCTAGTGGAATTTATAAATTAAGACTTGCAATTTGCAATTGGTATAAAAGAAAATATAATGTTGATTTAGATCCCGAAAGTGAAGTTGTTGCTACTATGGGTTCTAAAGAAGGTTTTGTAAATTTAGCAAGAGCTGTGATAAATCCTGGCGATGTAGCTATTGTCCCAACACCTGCTTACCCTATACACACTCAAGCTTTTATTATAGCAGGTGGTAATGTAGCGACCATGAAATTTGATTTTAATGAAAATTATGAATTGAACGAGAATACATTTTTTGAAAATTTACAAAAAACATTACATGAGAGTATTCCTCGCCCAAAATATGTAGTGGTAAATTTTCCACATAATCCTACAACAATTACGGTGGAAAAAAGTTTTTATGAAAGATTAGTGTCTATGGCAAAAAGAGAAAGATTTTATATTATTTCTGATATTGCTTATGCAGATTTGACTTTTGGATCTTATAAAACTCCTTCTATTCTTGAAGTTGAAGGTGCTAAAGATGTAGCAGTAGAGACCTATACACTTTCAAAATCTTATAATATGGCAGGTTGGCGTGTGGGCTTTGTAGTAGGAAATAAACGCTTGATTGGAGCTTTGAAAAAAATCAAATCTTGGTTTGATTATGGTATGTATACGCCTATACAAGTAGCTGCTACTATAGCTTTAGATGGAGATCAAACTTGTGTTGAAGAAATTAAGAGTGTTTATGCCAAAAGATTAGATGTTTTGATTGAAGCTTTTGGACAAGCTGGATGGAATTTAAAAAGACCAAATGCTAGTATGTTTGTTTGGGCAAAATTACCTCAAAATAAAATTCATCTTGGTAGTATGGAATTTTCCAAACAACTTTTACAAAAAGCAAATGTTGCGGTAAGTCCTGGAGTTGGTTTTGGTGAAGCGGGTAATGAATATGTGAGAATAGCCTTAATAGAAAATGAAAATCGCATTCGCCAAGCTGCAAGAAATATTAAAAAATATTTAAGAGAATAAAATGAAAGTTGCAATTTTAGGTTATGGCACTGTAGGAAGTGCTGTTGTAGAAACTTTATTGAAAAATCAAGATTTAATTAAAGCAAGATGTGATGAAGAAATCATTCCTGTAATAGCTCTAGCAAGAAGTCCAAAAAAAAATGCTTTGATTCCTGTAGTATGTGATATTGATGAAATTTTAGAGCGTGAAGATATTGATGTATTTGTAGAATTAATGGGTGGTATAGATTTGCCTTTTGAGTTAATTTCAAAGATATTAAAAAGAAAAAAAGCTGTAATTACTGCTAACAAAGCTTTGTTAGCTTATCATCGTGATGAACTTGAAAAATTAGCACAAGATACAGCTTTTGGATATGAAGCAAGTGTGGCGGGTGGAATTCCTATTATTAAAATTCTAAAAGAAGGTTTAAGTGCTAATAATATTTTTTCTATTAAAGGTATTTTAAACGGAACGAGTAATTATATTTTAAGCAAGATGGCAGAAGATAATGCTAAATTTCAAGAAGTATTAAAGAAGGCTCAAGAATTAGGATATGCTGAGGCTGATCCAACTTTTGATATAGAAGGTTATGATGCCGCACATAAACTTTTGATTTTAGCAAATATTGCTTATGGACTAAGAGTAAAGCCTGAGGATATTTTAATTGAGGGTATTAGCAGAGTAAGCGATGAAGATATTTATTTTGCAAAAGAATTTGAATATACCATAAAACATTTGGGTATTGCCAAAATTAAAGATGAAAAAATAGAATTAAGGGTTCATCCTGCTATGCTAGATAAAGATAAAATGCTAGCAAAAGTTGATGGAGTAATGAATGCTATTAGTGTTTATGGAGATATTTTAGGTGAAAGTTTGTATTATGGAGCAGGAGCTGGAGGAAAAGCAACTGCAAGTGCTGTTATAGCAGATTTAATTGATATAGCAAGAAAAGAAAAAAATAGTGCTATTTTTGGATATTTAAATGATACTTCTTATAAACTTTTAGATAAAGATGAAATTTATACAAGATATTATTTAAGATTAAAAGTACTAGATAAAATTGGAGTTTTATCAAAAATCACACAATTGATGAGCGAACATCAAATTTCAATTGATACTTTTTTACAAAAATCCAAAAAAGAAAAAGAAGATTGTAGCACTTTGTTTTTTATTACTCATCAAACTTATGAAAAAAATATACAAATTTTAATTCAAAAACTTAAAGAGCAAGAATTTATTAAAAGTGATATTTTTATGATGAGAATAGAAGATTAATGGCGCTTATAGAGTATCTTTTTGGCAAAAAAGGAGAGGATTTAGCTTGTGAATATCTCAAAAACCAAGGATTTGAAATTTTAAAAAGAAATTTTCATTCTAAATTTGGAGAAATTGATATTATTGCTAGAAAAGATAAGATTTTGCATTTTATAGAAGTTAAAAGCACACAAGGAAATTATGAGGTAGCTTATAGGCTTGATTTAAAAAAGTATAACAAAATTATTAAAGCTATAAAATATTACTTTATGAAACATGAAAGTGAAGAAAATTATCAATTAGATTTACTTTGTGTATATAAAGATGATATAAAACTTTTAGAGAATATTAGTTATTAAGAGAATATTTATTCTAATTCAATAAAATTTGTAAAAATAAAGGAGAAAAAATGGGAAAATATATTGATTTAACAACTGAAAATTTTGCTCAAGCAAAAGAAGGTGTAGCTTTAGTTGATTTTTGGGCTCCATGGTGTGGACCTTGTAGAATGCTTGCCCCTGTTATTGATGAGCTTGCAAATGATTTTGATGGTAAAGCCAAGATTTGTAAAGTAAACACAGATGAGCAAGGTGATTTAGCAGCTCAATTTGGTGTAAGATCTATACCTACTATCATTTTCTTTAAAGATGGTGAAATTGTAGATCAGCTAGTTGGTGCTCAATCAAAACAAGCCTTATCAGATAAATTAAACTCGCTTTTGTAATTTCAAAAAGCCACCTAAGGTGGCTTCTTACTATATTTTTTACTATTTAATAATTTTTATTATTTATAATTAAAGAAAAATTTGTATAATAACTGCAAATAAAATTATCAAGGAAAAATATTATGTTAGATTTAGCTATTATAGGTGGTGGTCCTGCTGGATTAAGTGCTGGTTTATATGCTACAAGAGGTGGTTTGAAGAATGTCGTTATGTTTGAAAAAGGTATGCCAGGAGGACAAATTACTTCAAGTTCTGAAATAGAAAATTATCCAGGAGTTGCACAAGTTTTAGATGGAATTTCTTTTATGGCTCCTTGGAATGAACAATGTATGCGTTTTGGTTTAAAACATGAAATGGTTGGAGTTGAACAAGTTTTTAAAAATTCAGATGGTAGTTTTACTATAAAACTTGAAGGTGGAAAAAATGAACAAGCAAAAGCTGTTATTGTTTGTACAGGATCTACGCCGCGTCGTGCTGGTTTTAAGGGTGAAGATGAATTTTTTGGTAAGGGTGTAAGTACTTGTGCAACTTGTGATGGGTTTTTTTACAAAAATAAAGAAGTGGCAGTTTTAGGTGGTGGTGATACTGCTTTAGAAGAAGCATTGTATCTAGCTAATATTTGTTCAAAAGTATATTTAATCCACAGAAGAGATGAATTTAGGGCAGCACCTTCAACTGTAGAAAAAGTAAAAAACAATAATAAAATAGAATTAATCACCAATGCAATAGTTGATGAGGTATGTGGTGATAATATGGGTGTGAATAAAGTTAAAATAGTATTTAACGATGGCTCTAAAAGAGAACTTAATGTACCTGGGATTTTTACTTTTGTTGGTTTAAATGTTAGAAATGAAATTTTAAAACAAGATAATGGTGAGTTTTTGTGTGTAATGGAGGAAGGTGGTCAGGTAAATGTGGATCTTAAAATGCAAACAAGCATCGCGGGATTATTTGCAGCAGGTGATTTAAGAAAAGATGCACCAAAACAAGTAATATGTGCAGCAGGCGATGGAGCAGTCGCAGCACTTAGTGCTTTAGCGTATATTGAAAGCTTGCATTGATTTTTCATATAAACTTCACAAAAAAATAATTAAGATTCTCCTAGAAAAATTAAGGAGAATCTAAAATGAAAAGATACTAATTCTAAGCACAACTTTAGCACTAATAGCTAGTGCAAATATTACACAGCAAAATGTTAATTCATATCAACAAAATATATCTTAACATAATCCTTATACAAAATCTTTATGAGCTTTCTAAAAAAGTTATTATGGATAAAACAAAAATCTTTTCTAGAGCTTTTATTATGGATGTAGATTGTGAATGCTTTGGATATAAAATTAATTAAACAATAATATGAAAAGATTTTTTAATAGAAATGGAAATTTTTAGATTAAAAATGGAATGATTATTTAAAATTGTTATTTGCTTTTAAATAAATTAACGCTACAATTTCTTAAAATCTAAAAGGTGAGTTTTATAATGATTAATATCGGAATTCATGGAAGTAATGGGCGTATGGGGACGCAAATAAGACTTTGTCTAGAAAATGATGAACAAGCAAAAATTAATTCTTTATTTGATCAAGGATCAGATTATGAAGATTTTTTTAATAAATGTGATGTGATTATAGATTTTTCAACTCCAAAGGGTTGTGAAGATTTGCTTTTGTATGCAAGGAGTAACCCAAAACCATTAGTAATAGGAACAACTGGTTTAGATGTTAAACAAAATGAATTGATGCAAAGCGCAAGTATTACTATGCCCATTCTTTATGCGACTAATATGTCTTTAGGGATAGCTGTTTTAAAAAAACTTTCTTATTTAGCTAGTCAGACTTTAAAAGATTTTGATATAGAAATACTAGAAATGCACCATAATAAGAAAAAAGACGCACCAAGTGGAACCGCAATGACTTTAGCCCAAAGTGTTGCTAAAGCTAGAAATTTGGATTTAGAAAAGGTTAGAGTTAGTGGTAGAGATGGAATGGTTGGACAAAGAAGTAAGGAAGAAATTGCAGTCATGAGTTTAAGAGGCGGTGATATAGTAGGCTCTCATAGGGTTGGTTTTTATAATGAGGGTGAATTTATAGAATTAAATCATACGGCTACTTCAAGGGCAACTTTTGCAAAAGGTGCAATTAAATGTGCAAAATGGTTAGTTTCTCAAGAAAATGGTTTATATGATATAGATGATTGTTTAGGAATTTAAATGTGTGCAGTAGTTGGAGTAATTAATTCAAAAAATGCAAGTACTGTGGCTTATTATGCTTTATTTGCTATGCAACATCGTGGACAAGAAGCAAGTGGAATTAGTGTAAGTGATGGTTTGAATATAAAAACTTATAAAGCTAAAGGCGAAGTAGGACAAATTTTTAATACTCAAATTTTAGCAGGATTAAAAGGTGAGATAGCCATTGGGCATAATCGTTATTCTACTGCTGGAAATTCTTCCTTACATGATGCACAACCTATTGCTGCGACTTGTTCTTTGGGTGATATTTCTTTGGTGCATAATGGTAATTTAATCAACAAGGAAAAAGTGAGAAAAGAGCTTATTGATAATGGTGCAATTTTTCACTCAAATATGGATACAGAAAATGTAGTGCATTTAATAGCTAAAAGCAAAAAAGAAACTTTGAAAAATAGATTTATAGAGAGTTTAAAGCAAAATAAGGGTGCATATTGCTTTATACTAGCTAGCAAAAATCAACTTTTTGTGGTAAGAGATCCATATGGTGTTAGACCATTGTCTTTGGGAAGATTAAAAGATGGTGGATATATTGTAGCAAGTGAAACTTGTGCTTTTGATTTGATAGAGGCTGAATTTATTCGTGATGTAAAACCAGGTGAGATGTTGATTTTTACACAAGGTAGTGATGAGTTTGAAAGTATTCAAGTTTTTGATCAAGTTGATCCGAGAATTTGTGCGTTTGAATATATTTATTTTGCTAGACCAGATAGTATTATAGAAGGTAAAAGCGTATATGAAATACGCAAAAAAATGGGTGAAACTTTAGCTAAGAAATTTAAAGAAAAAGTAGATTTTGTGGTTCCTGTGCCTGATAGTGGAGTGAGTGCTGCTATAGGCTTTGCACAACATTTAAAAATTCCGCTTGAAATGGCAATAGTAAGAAATCATTATGTGGGAAGAACTTTTATAGAGCCAACTCAAGAAATGAGAAATTTAAAAGTAAAACTCAAATTAAATCCTATGAAAAAAGTTTTAGAGGGTAAAGACATAGTGGTAATTGATGATAGTATAGTAAGAGGAACTACTTCCAAAAAAATAATTACACTTTTAAAGCAAGCAGGCGCAAGAAAAATCCATTTAGCTATAGCTTGTCCTGAGATTAAATTTCCTGATATATATGGTATAGATACACCTACATTCGAGGAATTAATCTCTGCAAATAAAAATATAGAAGAGGTTAAAGAATATATTGGTGCAGATAGTTTAACATTTTTGGATATTGATGAGCTAGTTTCAAGTATAGGCGATGAAAGAAAATATTCTTTAATTAGTTTTGATGGAGATTATTTTATTAAATAATCTCTATTTGCATTTTAGTTGTTTAAAAATTTTATAACTTTGGAAATGAGGTGGTAATGCTACTTCAAAAGAAAAATCTTTATATGTATGGCCTGGTAATTGACTCGCAATATTAATATTATAAGAAACATCTCTTTGTTGTTGATTTGCTTTCTTTATACTATTAAAATTTTGTTGATTGAAAATTTCACCACTAACTTCGTGTTTTTTATTATCATCTATAATTCTAAGTTCCAAATAGCATTTAGAAATTTTAAAATTGGTATCGTTGGTTACCCTACCTTTAATAATAATGCTTTCATTTGCTAGGCGTCTATAGGTTGAAAAATTACTTAAACTTGCTTTTTTTGTATATTGATCTATGGTTAGTAATAGAGATATGGTTAAAATCAAAGCAAGTATAAAACTAACTATACAAAATATAATCATATATTTTTTATTTTGAACTTTTAAGTAAATTAAAACCCAAGTTAATGCAGTAGAAGCTAACATGATAAAAACAATTAAAAAATGAAAAAATGTAAAATATCCCATCAGAAACACTTTGAATTTATTTTTATATCAAAATTTTGACCATCTTTAAAATCGGAAAATTTTGTTTTTAGATTGATAGTTTGATCTGGCTTTATCGTTTTTTCTATAAAAGTTGATTTAGTTCTTATGGGTTTTAAAGTGTATAGTATATTTTGCAAAGTGTTATTATTGTCGAGTTTTTTAAATACTGCAACTTTTAATTTGCAGTATTTAAAGCTTTTTTTGGAAGTATTTGTCAAGCTGTAATTAATACTTAGCGAATTATCATATACAAAAAATTGTGCACTATCTAAACTTGCAATTCTAGATCTAACTTTAGTGTCAATTAAAAAATATCCTAAATAAGCAATACTTGCAGAACATAAAATACCTAAAAAAATAACAATAAAGGCAAAAGTTGGTTTATTTCTAATGATTAAAGCGGTAAATAAAGTGATAATGAAAAAAAATATAACTAAAGCCATTAGTAAAAAATCAATTAAGTGCAAATGAGTGGTATAAAAAATCATTTGCTCTCGAATATGTTGAATATTCATTATCACTCTTTAAATTTAATTTGCTATAGAACTTGTTCTTTTGCTATCCTTGCTATCTACCCATATATTTGGAACGGCTCCACCAGGTGTTAAGAAAATTTTAGCATCTTTATTTACTTTAAGAGCTTCGTTAAATTGTTTTTGGGTTTCAATTTGTTTTAAATCAAGTAAAGGATTATTTAAGCTTTTTGCTATTTCTCTATTTGAATAGGCTTGTGCATCAGCTTCAATTTTCACAGCACTTGCTCTACCTTTAGCACTAATAATGGTTGCATTTGCCTCCCCTTCAGCTAAAGCTGCTTTTTTCAGTGCTTCTTGGTTAGCTCTTTCAACCTCATACTTAGTTCTTTCAGCTTCTTGTTTAGCAATTTGAACTCTTTCTATTTGCTCTTTTACTTTAATAGGTAAGATAATTTCTCTAAGTTGAACAGCTTGAAGTTCAGCAGGTTCGTTTGGTTGGCTTTCTATAGTTTTTCTAATGCCTTGATCAATTTGTACTGCTATGGTATTGCGATTTGTTGGAAGCTCTTCAGCGGTATATTGACCTACAACATTTCTAACCACATCTCTAACTACTGGATCAATAATTTTATTTTCCCAGTTAAGTCCCCATGTAGCAATTGTTTGAGGGACTTGTAAAGGATTTAATCTATATTGAACTGTTACATCAATAGATACAGGCAAACCTCTTGAATCAAGTACTGAAATACTATTTTTATTTACAACTCCAGATCCTATTTGTAAATTTTCATTCACACCTTCAATGGAAGCATAATTAATTTGTCTTACTCTTGTATCTATAATAGTAATTTTTTGCAATACTGGCATAAAAAAATGAAGTCCTGGTTCAAGTGGAGTAGGGCTATATTTACCTGTAGTAGATTTTATCCCCATTTCACCTGAATTAACGATTGCAAATGGCTTAAAAAGTACAAAAACTAAAATAATTGTAATTGCACTATAAATAAGTGGAGAAAATTTTCCAAAACCTTTAAAATTAAATTCTGGAGTTTTAAAATTTAAGTTTTGCTTATTATTGCTTTGATTGTTTTTTTTATTAAAATAATCATTCAAATCAGCTGGCATTTAATTCCTTTGTTAAATATAAGTTAGCATTGAAGCGTATTTTTCATTGCGTCCATAAACTACATCAAAATACGCATTTTGAAGCTTTGTTGTTAGCTCACCTCTTTTTCCATTGCCTATAATCCTTGCATCTATATTATTAATCGGTGTTATTTCTGCTGCGGTTCCTGTGAAAAATGCTTCATCGGCTACATAAACTTCATCTCTTGAAATTCTTTGACGCATCACATTTATACCTAGATCGTGTGCAATTTTTAAAACCATATCTTGAGTGATACTTTTTAATGAAAAATCATTTGGCGGAGTGATTAATTTACCATCTTTAACCATAAAAAAACATTCACCTGTTCCTTCTGCTATAAAACCTTCTTCATCAAGCATTAATGCTTCTTCATATCCTGCTTCGATAGCTTCATACTTAGCCATTTGAGAATTTAGATAATTTGCACTTACTTTTGCCTTACCGAGGCTAGATTTTATGCTATTTCTAGCAAAGGAAGAAATTTTAACCTTAATACCTTTTTCTAAGCCTTCTTCGCCT
The DNA here is from genome assembly GCF_013372105.1 of Campylobacter armoricus. Classification (NCBI taxonomy): domain Bacteria; kingdom Pseudomonadati; phylum Campylobacterota; class Epsilonproteobacteria; order Campylobacterales; family Campylobacteraceae; genus Campylobacter; species Campylobacter armoricus. Next base: position 1,427,808 of record NZ_CP053825.1, on the reverse strand, counting down.
AAATACGCACCCCATTCCCAAGCAGCAATAGCCACTCTAACAGGAGCTTTGGCATGATAAACCCCCATAGTTCCATCGCCTAAAAAGATTAATGGGCGCAAATAGGTGTTGTTTTGAAAATCATTTGCTTTCAAAAGTTCAATTTGTGCATTTTCAAGCTCTTCTTGAGAAAAAGGAGAGTTGATTAAAGTGATTTTTGCAGACTCTAAAAGTCTTTTGGTGTGCTCTTTTAATCTAAAAATTGCTAAACCATTTTGTGTTTTATAAGCTCTTGTTCCTTCAAAAACCGCATTTGCATAGTGTAATGAATGTGTTAGAACATGGATTTTTGCATCATCAAAATCAATGATTTTTCCATCCATCCAAATTTTTTTTGCCCTAATCATAAGTAAGCCTTTATCAAAAATAAAACTAATTTTATCAAAAATATACTAATAATTGCTAGAATATAGTAAAATTATTTATTTAAAGCAAGGAAAAACAATGCCAATTGTAAATATTAAATTAGCTAAACCAGAATTTAGTAAAGCACAAAAAGAAGAGTTGATAGCAGATATCACAGAGCTTTTGCATATAAAATATAATAAGCCAAAACAAAATATAGTTATAATGCTTGAAGATATAGAACCTTATAATATCGCTTTTGGTGGTGAAAATGTAGAAAAATTAAGATCGAAAGGTTAAAAAATGAAAGAATTGCAAATTGGTGATAAAGCTCCATTTTTTGAACTTTTAAATCAAGATAGCGTAAAAATTTCTTTGAGTGATTTTTTGGGCAAAAAGATTATCTTGTATTTTTATCCAAAGGATAATACTCCAGGTTGCACTACAGAATCTTGTGAATTTAGTCAAAATTATGAAAATTTTTTAGAGCAAAATGCTGTGATTATAGGTATTAGCCCAGATAGTGTAAAATCACATGAAAATTTTATAAAAAAATATGATTTAAAACATACTTTGTTGAGTGATAGTGAAAAAGAAATTTGTAAGCTCTATGGCGTGTGGGGTTTAAAGAAAAATTACGGAAAAGAGTATGAAGGGCTTATAAGATCTACTTTTGTAATTGATGAAAATGGAAATATTACAAAAATTTATAAAAATGTAAAAGTTAAAGATCATGCTACTAGGGTATTAAAAGAATTATGCTAGTGCATATTTGTTGTAGTGTCGATAGTCATTATTTTATACAAGAATTAAGCAAGGCTTACCCTAATGAGAAAATTATAGGTTATTTTTATGATCCAAATATTCATCCATATAGTGAATATGAGCTTAGATTTTTAGATGTTAAACGCAGTTGTGATAAACTAGGTATTAAACTTTATAAGGGTGAATATGAGTATGAAAAATGGCTTGAGAGTGTAAAGGGTTATGAAGATGAACCTGAAAAAGGTGCAAGATGTCAAATTTGCTTTGATTTTAGAATACAAAAAAGCGTTGAATTTGCCCAAAAAATAGGAGAAAAAAAACTAACAACAACGCTTTTGACTTCTCCTAAAAAAAATTTAGAGCAATTAAAACTAGCATTGCAAAGAGAATGTGATAAATTTGATATAGAGTTTTTAGCACCTGATTTTAGAAAAAATGGAGGCACGCAAAGACAATTTGCCTTAGCTAAGCAAGATATGCTTTATCATCAAAATTATTGCGGATGTATCTACGCACTTTCTAAACAAAAAAATCAAAAAGCTTTTATAGATGAACTTATGAATCCTATAAATAAACAAATATTACCTTCAAGTATAGAAGAAAAAATAAATTTTTACAATCAAGTAAAAAATTTAGAAAAAAAGGGTATTAAATTTGAAATTCAAAGAGAGAAATTTTTAAATTATCGTTTGCTAAAAGCATTAATAAAAGAAAATAAAAATGCTATAAAAGCTTATGTTTTATTTTATTCACATTTTAAAAATTCTTATACTAAATTTAGTATTTTAGATGAAGGACTAAAACACTATAAAAGTGTAAAAGATGAGATTAATTTATGGAGTTTTGAGTATTTTAATGCTTTGTGTAAAATGAAATTTAAAGATTTTGATGAGTTTTTACAAAATCCTTTAAAAATAGGACAAGAAATTAAAATAAGACAAAAGTATTTTGGTGCTTATGATCTTTCTCCGGTGATTATTGTGAAAAATATTGTTAAAGGCACTTATGAATTCATGGCAAAAAGTGAAATTTATTTTGATATAAAAGAAAAGATTGTGAAGTTATAAAACTTAATTAATTTATTAATATTTTTTTTGTAAAATCTAAATTTTGAATATATTTTAAGGCTAAATTTATGATAGATGTAATGCAAATTCAAAAAATTTTACCACATAGGTATCCATTTTTACTTGTAGATAAAATTGTAGAACTAAAAAATAAAGAAATTGTTAGAGGTTATAAAAATATTAGTATAAGTGATCATATTTTCATGGGACATTTTCCAGGTCATCCAATTTATCCAGGTGTATTAATTTTAGAGGGTATGGCACAAACTGGAGGAGTTTTAGCATTTGAAAGTATGGATGATAAAGTAGATCCAAGCACTAAAGTGGTTTATTTTACTGGAATCGATAATGCTAAATTTAGAAATCCTGTGCGTCCGGGTGATAGGCTTGATTATGAAATGAGTGTGGTAAAAAATCGCGGAAATATGTGGATTTTCCAAGGAAAAGCTTTTGTAGATGGACAATTAGTTGCAGAAGCTGAACTTAAAGCTATGATAGTAGATAAATAATGAGTAAAATTCATCCAAGTGCGGTTATAGAAGATGGTGCTATTATAGCAGATGATGTTATAGTGGAAGCTTATGCTTATGTTGGAAAAAATGCAAATATAGGTGCAAATACTATTATCAAACAAGGCGCAAGAATTTTACCTAATGTAAGTATAGGTGAAAATTCTAAAGTTTTTTCTTATGCTATAGTTGGAGACATCCCGCAAGATATATCTTATAAAGATGAGATAAACTCAGGTGTTATTATAGGTAAAAATGCAGTAATTCGAGAATTTGTTACAATAAATTCAGGCACAGCAAAAGGAGATGGCTTTACAAGAATAGGTGATAATGCTTTTATCATGGCTTATTCACATATTGCACATGATTGTACTTTGGGAAACAATATCATTTTAGCAAATAATGCTACTTTAGCAGGTCATGTAGAACTTGGAGATTATACCGTAGTGGGTGGGCTTACTCCGATACATCAATTTGTAAAAGTGGGTGAGGGGTGTATGATAGCAGGTGCTAGCGCACTTTCTCAAGATATAGTGCCATTTTGTTTGGCTGAGGGAAATCGTGCAAGTATCAAAAGCTTAAATTTGGTAGGTATTAGAAGACGCTTTGATAAAGAAGAAGTAGATACTTTAAGTAAGGCTTTTAAATTTTTATTCAGACAAGGAAATCTAAAAGATAATGCTTTAAGTTTATTAGAAAGTACTTCTAGTGAAAATGTAAAAAAAATGTGTAATTTTATCTTAGAAACAAAAAGAGGAATTCCTATATACAAGGAAAAAAACCATGGTTAAAAGATGTAGTTTTTGTAATGAAATAGAAACAAGTGAAAGAAGAATTTTAGTAAATGATTATAATAACGCTTTTATATGCGAATATTGTGCTGAAAGTGCTTGTAATATTTTTTTTGGAGAAGAAAAAGAGTTAAAAAATAAAGAAGTAGATAAAGAAGATTTTAAAGATATTACTCCTAAGGAGTTAAAAGCATATTTAGATAAATATGTCATCGGTCAAGATAGAGCTAAAAAAATCTTTAGCGTGGGTGTTTATAATCACTATAAAAGACTTTTTAGATCTGACTTAGAAGATGATGATACAGAATTAGCAAAATCAAATATTTTATTAGTAGGTCCAACAGGAAGTGGAAAAACTTTACTAGCGCAGACTTTAGCAAGATTTTTAGATGTTCCTATAGCAATTTGTGATGCGACTTCTTTAACTGAAGCAGGTTATGTGGGAGAAGATGTTGAGAATATCCTTACTCGTCTTTTACAAGCTGCTGATGGAGATGTGCAAAGAGCTCAAAAAGGGATTATATTTATTGATGAGATAGATAAAATCGCAAGAATGGGTGAAAATCGCTCCATTACAAGAGATGTAAGTGGTGAGGGTGTGCAACAAGCTTTACTTAAAATCATCGAAGGATCTTTAGTAAATATCCCACCAAAAGGTGGTAGAAAACACCCAAATCAAGATTTTATACAAATAGATACTACTAATATTTTATTTGTATGTGGTGGGGCTTTTGATGGCATTAGTGATATCATTAAAAGAAAACTAGGCGATAATGTCATGGGCTTTTTTACTGATGATAAAAAAGATGAAAAAGAAGCCTTGCTTCAAAGATTAGAGCCTGATGATTTAGTGCATTTTGGATTGATTCCAGAGCTTATAGGAAGATTGCATGTTTTAGCTTCTTTAGAAGAGCTTGATGAAGAAAGTATGGTTCGTATTTTAACAGAGCCAAAAAATGCTATTATTAAACAATATCAAAAACTTTTTGCTATTGATAATGTGGAATTAAAATTTGAAGATGATGCTTTAAGAGAAATCGCAAAATTATCACTTGAGAGAAAAACAGGTGCTAGGGGATTGCGAAGTATTATCGAAGAATTGATGGTTGATTTAATGTTTGAATTGCCAGAGTATAATGGTTATACTATAGTAATTACAAAAGAAGTGATTAAAGAAGGTGCCAAGCCTTTATTTATAAAAAATAAGAAAAGTTGAGGATAAATAATGATTTTAGATCAAATAATTGGATTCTTTTCAAGTGATATGGGGATAGATTTAGGTACTGCAAATACTTTAGTTTTAGTAAAAGATAAGGGTATAGTGATTGATGAACCATCGGTTGTTGCAGTAGAGCGCGAAAGATATGGAAGGGTTAAAATCTTAGCAGTTGGAAAAGAAGCTAAAGAAATGGTAGGAAAAACCCCAGGTAATATCGAAGCAATCCGTCCTATGAAAGATGGAGTTATTGCAGATTTTGATATGACTGAAAAAATGATCCGTTATTTTATAGAAAAAACTCATAGAAGAAAATCTTTTTTAAGACCTAGAATTATTATTTCAGTGCCTTATGGTTTAACTCAAGTTGAAAGAAAAGCAGTTAGAGAGAGTGCTTTAAGTGCAGGTGCTAGAGAAGTATTTTTGATAGAAGAACCTATGGCAGCAGCTATTGGTGCAAATTTACCAATCAGAGAGCCTCAAGGGAGTTTGGTGGTCGATATTGGTGGTGGTACAACTGAAATTGGTGTTACTTCTTTAGGCGGACTTGTAATATCAAAATCAATTCGCACAGCTGGTGATAAGCTTGATACTAGTATAGTAAATTATGTAAAAGAAAAATATAATCTTGTAATAGGTGAGCGAACCGGTGAAGAGATAAAAATAGCTATAGGTTCAGCAGTTCAGCTTCCAAAAGAACTTTCTATGGTAGTTAAGGGTCGTGATCAAGTAACAGGTTTATTAAATAGAATCGAACTGACTAGTGAAGATGTAAGAGAAGCTATGCGTGAGCATTTAAAAGAAATTGCTGATGCTTTAAAAATTGTTCTTGAGATGATGCCACCTGATCTTGCGGCTGATATTGTTGAAAATGGTGTTGTTTTAACAGGCGGTGGAGCTTTGATACGCGGACTTGATAAATATTTATCAGAAGTTGTAAAACTTCCAGTATATGTAGCAGATGAACCACTTTTAGCAGTTGCAAAAGGCACAGGTAAAGCTTTAGAAGAAATTTCATTATTACATCAGCTAACGAATGAAGAGTAAAATCTTTAGCGTATTAATTTTATCTTTTTTGGTATTTGTTTCGTTTTATTATGGAGATATAATAAAACGAAATGTCTTAAATTTAAATACTATTATTGTAAATTATTTCTCACAAAGCATTGATCTTTTAGATAATAAATTCAATGAGCATTTTAATCAAGCTCAAGAAATTAGAAATTTAAGAGAAAGAAATGCTGAGCTTGAAAAAAATAATATCTATATGAAAAATTTTGCTAATGAATTAAATAATCTTTTAAGTGATAAAAATTCAAGTTTTTATTATCCTAATGTTAGTTTGGTTAAAGCAAGTTCTTATGCACAAATTAGTGATTATCATAAAGTATGGCTTGATATTGATTATAAAGGAAAAATCAAAGGTTTGATTTATAATGGCTATACAGCAGGAATTGTAATAGAAAAAAATGGTAGAGCTTTAGGTCTTTTGCTTGGTGATGAAGAATGTGTATTTTCTGTTTTTATAGGTAGGGAACAAGTGCCAGGTATTGCTCATGGTAGAAATGATTATATAATAGTTAAATATATCCCTAAATGGCTAGAGCTTAAAATGGGGGAAAAGGTTTATACAAGTGGTTTGGATGAGATTTTCTTTTCAGGAATTCCTGTTGGGGAAATTTTTAAAATAGAAGAAGAAGGTGCTTATCAAAATGCTTATGTTAAGCCTTATGTAAAAATGAAAGTACCAAGTTATTTTTATATGGTAGAAAATTAATTTTTAGCTATTTATTTTTGTAAATTTTAACTTCTAAAAAACTTATATTTGTTATAATTTAGTTGAAAATTCAGCTTAGGAAAATATATGCCAAAAAGAACAGATATAAAAAATATATTATTAATAGGCAGTGGGCCCATAGTTATAGGTCAAGCTTGTGAGTTTGATTACTCAGGAACCCAAGCTGCTAAAACTTTAAAAGAATTAGGTTATAGGGTAGTTTTGATTAATTCTAATCCGGCTACTATCATGACAGATCCAGAATTTGCTGATGCAACTTATATAGAACCAATTACTAAAGAAAGTATTTTAAGTATCATAAAAAAAGAAAAAATTGATGCGATTTTACCTACAATGGGTGGTCAAGTAGCATTGAATGTCGCTATGGAAGTATATGAGAGTGGAGAATTAGGGAATATCAAATTTTTAGGAGCCAACCCAGAAGCTATTAAAAAAGGTGAAGATAGACAAGTTTTTAAAGAATGTATGAAAAAAATTGGTATGGATTTGCCAAAATCTATGTATGCATATAATTATGAAGAAGCTTTAAAAGCGGTTGATGAGATAGGTTTTCCTTTGATGATTAGAGCTTCATTTACTCTTGGGGGTGCAGGAAGCGGTGTGGTGTATAATATGGATGAATTTGCAGAACTTGCAAATACTGCTTTAGCACTAAGCCCTATCCATGAAATTTTAATCGAAGAAAGCTTGCTTGGTTGGAAAGAATACGAAATGGAAGTCATTAGAGATAGAAATGATAATTGTATTATCGTTTGTTCTATTGAAAATGTTGATCCTATGGGAGTACATACGGGCGATAGCATAACCATAGCACCAGCTTTAACGCTTACTGATAAAGAATATCAAGCAATGCGTAATGCTTCATTTGCAATTTTAAGAGAAATCGGCGTTGATACAGGTGGATCAAATGTTCAATTTGCTGTCAATCCAACTAATGGTAGAATGATAGTTATTGAGATGAATCCTAGAGTTTCTAGATCTTCAGCATTGGCTAGTAAAGCAACGGGTTATCCTATAGCCAAAGTTGCTACACTTTTAGCAGTTGGCTTTAGTTTAAATGAAATCAAAAATGATATTACAGGAACTCCTGCTTCATTTGAACCAGTGATTGATTATATAGTAACTAAAATTCCTCGTTTTACTTTTGAAAAATTTCCAAATGCAAGTACTGAGCTTGGCACTGCTATGAAAAGTGTGGGTGAGGTTATGGCTATAGGACGCACTTTTAAAGAAAGTTTGCAAAAAGCACTTTGCTCACTTGAGAGAAATTTAAGTGGTTTTGATGTAATAAATTGTGATAAAAATGAGCTTATAGCAAAAGTTCGCCATGCTAATGAAAAACGCTTGCTTTATATAGCACAAGCTTTTAGAGAAGGCTTTAGCACACAAGAGCTTTTTGAGCTTTGTAAAATTGATCCTTGGTTTTTAAATCAAATAAAAGAACTAGTGGAATTTGAAAATCAAATAGATATGGATATTTTAAGCAATAAACAGCTATTAAGAAAAGCTAAGACTTTAGGCTTTTCAGATAAAAAAATTGCTAGCTTGATTAACCAAAAAGACAATCTTGAGTTAAGCCAAAATGATATTTATTATGCAAGAATTAAGCACAAAATTATTGCCCAATATAGTGAAGTAGATACTTGTGCAGGAGAATTTGAAGCACTAACTCCATATTTATACTCAAGTATTAATGCAAGTGAATTAACCCAAACAAAAGAAAGCAAAGATAAAAAAGACAAAAAAGTAATGATTATAGGCGGGGGACCAAACCGCATAGGACAAGGTATTGAGTTTGACTATGCTTGTGTGCATGCCTCTTTTGCCTTAAAAGATATGGGCGTAAAAACCATAATGTATAATTGCAATCCAGAAACGGTTTCAACCGATTATGATACAAGTGATATTTTATATTTTGAACCTATTGACTTTGAGCATTTAAGAGCGGTTATTGATAAAGAAAAACCAGATGGAGTGATAGTGCATTTTGGTGGCCAAACTCCACTTAAATTTGCTAAACGCCTTAGTGCTTTTGGAGCTAAGATTATAGGAACAAGTGCAAGAGTAATAGATTTAGCTGAAGATAGAAAGAAATTTGCTAAATTTATTGAAGATTTAGGGATAAATCAACCTAAAAATGGCACAGCGGTAAGTGTAGAAGAAGCAATTGTAAAAGCAAATGAGATAGGTTATCCTGTGCTTGTTAGACCAAGTTATGTTTTGGGTGGTCGTGCAATGCGTGTTGTGCATGATGAGAGTGAGCTTAGACTTTATATGCAAGAAGCAGTTGATGTAAGTGATAAATCCCCAGTATTAATAGATCAATTTTTAGACAATGCAACTGAGCTTGATATAGATGCGATAAGTGATGGAAAAGAAGTATATGTAGCAGGTATTATGGAGCACATTGAAGAAGCAGGAATTCACTCAGGTGATAGCGCTTGTTCTTTACCTGCTGTAAATATTGATGAGACTATGCTTGAAATGATTGAGCAAAAAACCAAAGATATTGCTTTAAATTTAGGCGTAGTAGGACTTTTAAATATACAATTTGCTATTCATGAAAATAAACTTTATATGATAGAAGTAAATCCAAGAGCTAGTAGAACCGTTCCTTTTGTAAGTAAAGCCACGGGAGTTCCTTTAGCAAAAGTTGCAACACGCATAATGTGGCAAGGAAATTTAAGAGAGAGTTTAAAATTTTACGATACCTTTAAGGTGGTAGAAGAAAAAAATGGTATTTTAAAACCTAGAAAACCAAAACACATTAGTGTAAAATCTGTTGTATTTCCTTTTGTAAAATTAAGTGGAAGTGATCTTGAGCTTGGACCTGAAATGCGTTCAACTGGTGAAGTTATGGGTGTAAGTAAAGATTTTGCAAATTCATATGCAAAAAGTCAAATTGCCTCTTCAAATTTCTTACCAAAAAGCGGAAATATGTTTTTATCTTTAAGAGAACAAGATAAAAAATACGCAGTGGATTTAGCAAATGAGTATATTAAGTTAGGATTTAAAATTATAGCAACTAGCGGGACTTATAAAATTTTACAAGAAGCGGGTTTAGAGTGTGAGTTTGTGCATAAAATTTCAGAAGGGCGTCCGAATGTGGAAGATAAGTTAAAAAATTCTCAAATACAACTTGCCATAAATACCAGTGATGAGCATAGCTTTAAAGATGATACTAAAAAAATTAGAGCTAATATTTTACGCTTTAAAACGCCTTATTTTACAAACCTAAGGGCAGCGTATGCAGGTGCTAAAGCCATTAAGGCTATACAAGATCAATCTTTCCTTGAAGTAAAGAGCTTGCAAGAATATTTGAAAGTATGATTTATCTTGCCCAAACTGATACAACAGCAGGGCTTTTAAGTAAAGATTTAAAAGCCCTTAATGTTTTAAAAAAAAGACCGCAAAATCAAGATTGTTTAATCACTACAGCTAAATTTAGTGAGCTTAAAAAACTTACAAGAGTGCCAAATAAATTCAAAAATACCATAAGAAAAGCTAAAAAAACTACTTTTTTATATCCAAATGCTAAGGCAATTCGTGTTGTAAAAAATTGCAAACATGAGGAATTTTTAAAACAATTTGACTGGATTTATTCGACTTCTGCAAATATTCATGGGAAAAAATTTGATTTAAATTGGGCTATACAAAATGTAGATGAAATAGTAGATGAAAAATTTTTTGAAAGTGGAGCCTCGAAAATTTTTAAACTTCGAGGCACAAAAAAAGTTAAATTGCGTTAATTATTTTTCAACAGGCCAAAATACTTTTGGTTCTTCACCAATTTTTGCTTGACCATGATACATTCCGAGTTTATCTTTAGTCCAAGCATAACCAACTTTTCCATTTTTATCTATTGAGATGATTCCACCTGTTCCACCAAGCTTTGCAACTTGCTTGATAGTTTCTTGCGCTGCTTTTTGAATAGGAAGTTTTTTATACTCATATAAAGATGCTACTTCATGTGCTGCAGCTACTCTTATATAAATATCCCCTGTTCCTGTGCAAGAAACTGCTACAGAGTCGTTATTTGCATAGTTTCCTGCTCCTATGATAGGAGAATCACCTATACGACCTGTCATTTTATTTGTAGTTCCACCTGTACTTGTTCCTGCTGCCAAATTTCCATTTTTATCTAAAGCTATTGCACCTACTGTTCCTAGGTATGGCTCTGTGCTTATACCAAGATGAGCTTTTGCTTTATCACTATCTAATAACACTTCTTTGCTTTTTTTAGCTTCTTGAAGTTGTTTATATCTGTGTTCTGTAAAGAAATATTTTTGTCCTACTATTTCTAAACCATGTTTTTTAGCTAGTTTATCAGCACCTTCTCCTGCTATTAAAGTGTGAGGTGTTTTTTCCATAACAAGTCTTGCTGCTTCTATAGGATTTTTAATGGTCCTAGCCATAGCAATTGCACCTGCTTTTAAATTTTTTCCATCCATTAAAGAAGCATCAAGTTCATTAAATCCATCAGATGTAAAAACAGCACCTTTTCCAGCATTAAATTCAGGACTATCTTCCATTACTTTAATGGCAGCTATAACTGCATCAACTGAACTTCCACCTTTTTCGAGTATTTTTTGTCCAGCTTTTAGTGATTCTTTCATCACTTTTTCTCTTTTGGAAAATTCTTCTTTTGTAAGTCCTAGACCACTTGTTCCACCATGTATGACTATAATAGGTTCAAAATCTTTTGCAAAATTATTACTTGCTAAAAATGCTAAACTAGCTAAAACTAATAAAGTTTTTTTGCTACATGTTAATAAATTCATTTTACTTCCTTTTTGTTTTGTAATATTTATTGAAATTTTATAATAATATAAATTAAATATAAATTAATATTATTAAATTGTTTATAAAATATAGTTAAAAAATATTTTGATTATAAATGTAAATTTTTGATATAATTTGCACTTTTTAAAAAGGTAGATTATGATAGAAAGAACAAAAATAAGCTCTAATTTTGGTTGGTTTATGGTTATTTTAGGTGGTTTGGTTGAATGCTTTTGGGTGAGTGGTTTAAAGTATTCAACTGAAATTTGGCATTATGCTTTAACAGCTGTTGGGGTTTGTATATCTTTTACTTGTTTTTTAAAAGCTTGTGAAAGACTTGAAGTAAGCATTGCTTATAGTGTTTTTGTAGGTATTGGCACGGTTGGAGTAGTGTTAAATGAAATGTTTGTTTTTGATGAACCAAGTTCTATTACTAAGCTTGCTTTAATAGCTATTTTGCTTTTAAGCATTATAGGTCTTAAAATCATTAGCAAGGAAGCTAAATAATGGAATGGTTTTTTTTATTTTTAGCAACTGCTTTTGAAATTTTTGGTGTGATTATTATGAAGCAACTTGTTAGCACTAAAAATAAACTTTATCTTTTAGCTTTGATAGTGTGTTTTGGTTTTTCATTTGGATTTTTAAGCCTTAGTATGCAAAACATTGCTATGAGTGTGGCTTATTCTATATGGACAGGAGCTGGAACTGCAGGTGGGGTTATCATAGGTGTGCTTTTTTACAAAGAAAGTAAAAGCTTTTTAAAACTTTTTTTAATTGCACTTATCATTGCTTGCACTGTGGGTTTAAAAATACTTTCATAGGTTTAAAATGAAAATATATATTAGTGGTATAGATACAGATGTTGGTAAAACTTACTTAAGTGCTAGACTTTGTAAGGAATTAGGTTTTGATTATTTTAAACTTATCCAAGCAGGGACGCCAAAAGATAGTGATGTAGTAGCTAAATTTAGTCCAAAAACTAAGATTTTTAAAGAAGGCGTATTTTTAAAAACTCCTGCTTCCCCACACAAAGGCAGGATTTTAGAGAATTTAAGCTATAAAGCCTTTGATATACAAATTCCACAAAGCGATAAACTCATCATCGAGCTAGCTGGTGGGCTTTTTTCACCACTTGATGATGAAAAAACGATGATTGATTATATGAGTGCGTTTAAGCACCCTACGATTTTAGTAGCAAAAGATTATCTAGGAAGTATCAACCATACGCTTTTAAGCATAGAAGCGCTAAAACAAAGAGATATTAAAATCCTCGCTTTAATCTTAAAAACCCAAGATAATTTTAGCAAAGATTTTATAAGCAAATATGCTTCAATTCCCATTATAGAATTTGATGATAAAGTGTGCGAAAAACTTTTGAAAATTATTTATTAATTTCTTCTCGGTTTTGGTGGAAATTTATTTCTTATATATTCTTTACCTTTTTCTATAATTTTCAATTCTCTTGTAATTTCGTCATATTCTATATAGTCTTTATTTATATAAGTTACCTTGTTATCCCGATTTGAAGCTGGATTGTTAGAATTTTGAAAGTCATCTTCATTGCCAAATAAGTTTTCAATATCAAGCGTACTAATAGATCCTTTTTTATAAAGATACATTGCAAGTAGTTCATAAAAAAAGCATTTTGATTAATTTTTCTCATCATTAATCGTCCTTTTATTGTATTAATTTAACATTAATCAAAATTAGAATTCATTGAAAATCTCTCTTAAAGACTGCACTACATAAGCAATCTCATCTTCATTTATAATATATGGTGGCATGAAGTAGATTGTGTTTCCAAGCGGTCTTAAAAGTAAGCCTTTTTCTAAGACTCTTTGAAAGACTTCAAGTCCTGCTCTTTGGTATTTGCTTTTTTGTATATCAAATGCACTCACCATGCCTAAATTTCTAAAATTTCCTAAAAAATCAAATTCTTTTAAACTCTCCCATTGCGTTTTTATAAAAATGCTTTTGATTTTATTTTTTGTGATGATATTTTCCTTTTCAAAAATATCCAAAGTCGCATTAGCCGCTGCACAAGCTAGGGCATTACCCGTATAAGAGTGAGAGTGTAAAAAGGCCTTTTGGCTCTCATAGCTATCATAAAATTTCTCATAAATTTCATCTTTAGTAAGCACCACTGAAAGTGGCAAATACCCACCCGTGATAGCCTTAGAAAGACATATATAATCAATGCCTTGCGAGCAATAATCAAGCGCAAACATCTCCCCAGTGCGTCCAAAACCTGTGGCTATCTCATCAAATATCACTTGCACGCCATGACTTTTAGCAAGCTTAACCGCCTCATTTAAATACCCAAGCTCATATATATGCATATTGCCCGCACATTGAAGTAAAGGCTCAAGTATAAAAGCACAAATTTCATGATGATGATTTTTTAAAATACTTTCTAAAATTTCAAGTTCTTTTGCATAGTCCTTGCTAGTTGGCACAGGCGTTGTGATACTTTTTAAAAGTAAAGGCTCATAGGTTTTTTTATAAAGCGCTACATCGCCAACGCTTAATGCACCTAAGGTTTCTCCATGGTAAGAATTGCTAAGTGATAAGAATTTATCCTTTTTAGAGCCATTGTTTAAGTGGTATTGAAAGCTCATTTTTAAAGCCACTTCTATGGCTGAACTACCATTATCTGCAAAAAAGCATTTATCAAAAGGTAAAAGCTCACAAAGTCTTTGTGAAAGCTTTATGATAGGCTCATGCGAAAAACCAGCAAGTAAAACATGCTCTAAATTTTGAAGCTGATCTTTGATTTTTTCATTGATGTATTCATTACAATGGCCAAAGATATTTACCCACCAAGAGCTAATGCAGTCTATGTAGGATTTTTCATCAAAATCATACAAATACACTCCCTTAGCCTTTTTTATAGGTATTAAAGGTAAAAACTCATGATCGCTCATTTGTGTGCAAGGGTGCCAAATGTGTTTTAAGTCTAGTTCTTTTAAATTCATTTTTACTTCTTTGATTTTTATTACTAATGATACTACAATTTTTACTCAAATTTATGCTTTAAAATGAAAAAGGATTATTTAGAAAATATTTATATAATTAGCTTTTATCTTAAATTTAAAGGTAAAGTATGAAAAAAGTATTGATTATCTTAGCGATTTTATTTTTAAATTTTGCATACGCACAAGAGGATTTGGTTGAAAAAGGAATTAAAGCCTATGATAGAGGCGATTACCCAACAGCTTTAAAATACTTAAAAAAATCTTGTGATTTAAATAGTGGAAATGGCTGTTCTAATCTTGGAATTATATATGAAAATGGATTCGGCGTAAAAAAGGATAGTTTTAAAGCAGCTGAATTATTTAGAAAAGCTTGTGATTTGAATAGTAGTTTGGGTTGTTTTAATCTTGGAGTTACGTATGAAAATGGATTTGGTGTAAAAAAGGATAATTTTAAAGCGGTAGAATTGTATCAAAAATCATGTAATTTAAATGAAGGCTTGGGTTGCTCTAATCTTGGCTCTATGTATAGAAATGGTTATGGTATAAGAAAAGATAATTTTAAAGCGGTAGAATTGTATCAAAAGGCTTGTGATTTAAATATAGGCATAGGTTGTACCAATCTTGGTGCTATGTATGTAAGTGGAGAAGGTGTAAGAATAGATAATTTTAAAGCAGTCAAATTATATCAAAAAGCTTGTATTTTAAATGATGGATTAGGCTGTATTCGCCTTGGATTTATGTATGGATTTGGAAATGGTGTTAAAAAAGATATTTCCAAAGCTTTAGAGTATTTTGGCAAAGCTTGTGACTTAAAAAATGAAGATGGGTGTATGCTTTATGCAAATTTTAAAGAACAATTTTAGGTTCAAATATGCAAATTGCACAAATTTTAGATGAGTTAAAACAACAAGATAATTTTAGAATTCTACGCTCATTAAAACATGAGGGAAAATATGTCGTTTATAATGGGCAAAAATTGCTGAATTTAGCGGGGAATGATTATTTAAATTTAAGTAATGAAAAAGTATTAAAGCAAGATTTTTTAACGCATTTGAAAGAATTTGAATTTTCTAGTTCAAGTTCTAGAAGCTTGAGTGGAAATTATGCGATTTTTGATGAATTTGAAAGCTTTTTAGAAGCTAAGTTAGGCAAAAAAATCTTGCATTTTAACAATGGTTACGCCTTAAATGTAAGCTGTTTGCAAGCTTTAGCAAGCATTAAAAATACTTTGTTTTTAGCAGATAAGCAAGTGCATGCAAGTATCATCGATGGTTTAAGGCTTGGCGGGGCTAAATTTATAAGATTTAAGCATAATGATATAAAGCATTTACAAAGCTTAGCGCAAAAGCATTATAAAGAATTTGAAAATATCATCATCATAAGTGAAGCTTTATTTAGTATGGATGGAGATTTTGCACCTATAAAAGAATTCATAAATTTAAAAAAAGAGTTTAAAAATATCAAAATTTACATTGATGAAGCTCATAGCATAGGGTGTTTTAGTGATGATGGTTTGGGTTATGTGAAATTTTTAGGCTTAGAAAAGGAAGTGGATTTTTTAGTTTTTACCTTTGGTAAGGCCATAGCTTCTATGGGAGCTTGCATGATAAGTAATGAAAAAGATTTTTTTATCAACAAAGCAAGAGCTTTTATATACTCAACTGCTATTGCGCCTATCAATGTAGCTTGGACTTTACATGTTTTTAAGCATTTGCACAAATTTAATACTCAAAGAAAAAAGCTTTTAGAATTAAGTGCTTGGTTTAAAAATGCCTTGGCAAGTAAAGGTGCAGTTTTAGGCGAGGCTTATGTGATATCTTTTATTTTAGGGCAAAATGCACTAGCTAGTAAAATTTCTAAAAAACTTTTAGAAAATGGCATTTTTGCACCTGCTATTAAAGAGCCAACCGTGGCTAAAAATACAGCTAGAATTCGCTTTTCTTTACATGCTGGTTTGGTAAAAAAAGACTTAGAAAAAGTTTTGGAGGTACTTTGAAAACTCATTTTTTACATGAAAATGCAAATTCATCTGAGTTGATTTTATTTTTTTCAGGATTTTGCTCGCATTTTAGCCATTTTACGCATTTAAAAAGTGATGTAAATGTTTTAATGGTGTATGATTATACGAGTTTTGGTTGGGAATTTGATCTTAATAAATTTGAAAAAATCACTCTTGTTAGCTTTTCTATGGGAGTTTGTGTAGCGAGTAAAATTTTAAAAGATATAAAATTTGATAAAAAAATAGCCATAAATGGCACAAATTTACCTATAAATGATGAATTTGGGATTAAAAAAGCCATTTTTAAACTTACGATGAAAAGATTTGCTTTAGAGGATTTTAAGGCAAATTTGCTTGAAAAAAGAATGAGTTTAAGTGATGGATTTTATTTTGAAAAAAACGAGTATTTAAAAGCAGAGCTTTTAAGCTTGTATGAGTTTTGTACTAAAAACTTAAATGAAAATTTCACTTGGGATAAAGCCATAATTAGCAAAGATGATAAAATCTTTCCACCAAAGCATGCTTTTAATTTTTTCAAAGAAAAGGCAATGTTTATCGATGAACCACATTTTGTATTTTTTAAATACCATACTTGGGAAGAGCTTTGCAAACTTTCATAAGAGCAAAAGATACTTATAGCGCAAATACACCTGTGCAAAAAGACATGGCTAAAGAACTTTGCAAAATGCTTAGTGAGAATGATTTGAGCGATTTTGAAGCGGTATTTGAATTTGGCTGTGGGGTAGGGGTTTTTAGTAAGGCTTTGCAAGAGTGTATTAAATTTAAGCATTATTTTTTAAATGATATTTATCCTTTTAAAAATCCTTGTAAATTTGATGAATTTGGTGTTTTTGATATGAATGAGCTTAAAAATCATCATTTTTATACGAAAAAATTTGATCTTATAGCTTCAAATGCTTGTATGCAGTGGATAAATATTGATAATGCTTTGAATAATTTTGCAAATATGCTAAATAAAAATGGGATTTTACTTTTTTCCACTTTTGGAGAAAAAAATTTCGCTCAAATTAAGCAAAGCACAAATTTATCACTAGATTATTTTAATTTAGAGCAAATTTCGCAAAAACTTTCTAAAAAATTTAAAATTATAAAAGCCAAAGAAGATTTAATAAATCTAAAATTTGATCAAACTTTGGATTTATTTAGGCATTTAAAACTAAGTGGGGTAAATGCCTTGGGTGATAAATTTTTCATAAGCAAGACATTTTTAAAAAACTATGAAAAAGAATTTCAAAATACTTTGACTTACCATCCTATTTACTTTTTATGCATAATGGTATGTTAATTTTTTATTTATTATATATTATTAGTGAAGATAAGGCATGTTATGAGAAAAAATATTCTTAGTTTTTTAGAAAAAAAGACCAAAAATGAAAAAATAACTATGGTAAGTGCATATGATTATCATAGTGCAAAAATTTTAGATGAAAGTGATGTTGATATTATTTTAGTAGGAGATTCATTAGCTATGGTAATGTTGGGTATGCAAGATACTTTAAGTGTTACTATGGATGAAATGCTTATTTTTACTAAAGCTGTTTGGCGTGGAGCTAAAAAATCTTTCATTTTAGCTGATATGCCCTTTATGTCTTATCAAAGTTCAGATTATGATGCTATTATAAACGCTTCAAGATTTATTAAAGAAGCTCATGCAAATGGAGTAAAACTAGAAGGTGGAGCTGAGGTATCTAGCAAAATTAAATCAATTTCTCAAGCAGGAATACCTGTTGTTGCTCATTTAGGATTAACTCCACAAGCTGTAAATATGTTAGGCGGATATAAAGTTCAAGGAAGAAATTTACAATCGGCACAAAAAATTATAGATGATGCAAAAGCTGTGCAAGATTCGGGTGCTTGTATGTTGGTTTTAGAATGCATACCTTTAAAATTAGCACAAAAAATAACTTCTATTTTAGAAATTCCTACAATTGGTATAGGCTCTGGAAAATATTGTGATGGACAAGTTTTAGTTTATTATGATCTTTTAGGTATAAATAAAGACTTTAAAGCAAAATTTGTAAAACATTTTGATACAATAAATCCTAAAATGGCAGTTCAAGAATATATTCATGAAGTAAAAAATGGCATTTTTCCTTCCGAAGAGCACAGCTTTGATTATTTAGATGATGAATTATTAGATAAATTATACTAAGGATACAAATATGGAAGTCATTACTTCTGTCAAAGAGGCAAAACAAATTGCAAAAAATTGGAAATCACATAATCTTAGCATAGGCTATGTTCCAACCATGGGTTTTTTGCATGATGGGCATTTAAGTTTAATCAAAAATGCCAAAACACAAGATAAAGTTATAGTAAGCATCTTTGTAAATCCTATGCAATTTGGGCCTAATGAAGATTTTTCTAGTTATCCAAGAGATTTAGAACGCGACATTAAAATGTGTCAAGATAATGGCGTTGATATGGTTTTTATCCCCGATGCAACTCAAATGTATCTTAAGAATTTTAGCACCTATGTGGATATGAACACGATCACGGATAAACTTTGTGGGGCTAAAAGACCAGGGCATTTTAGAGGCGTTTGCACGGTTTTGGCTAAATTTTTTAATATCCTAAATCCTGATGTAGTCTATATGGGGCAAAAGGACGCGCAGCAATGTGTAGTCGTTAGACATATGGTTGATGATTTAAATTTTGATTTAAAAATTAAAATTTGTCCTATCATTAGAGAAGAAGATGGCTTAGCTAAAAGCTCTAGAAATGTATATCTTAGTAAAGAAGAAAGAAAAGCGTCACTAACTATATCTCAAAGTATTTTTTTAGCTGAAAAATTAGTCCTAGAAGGAGAAAAAGATACTTCTAAAATTATTCAAGCTATGAAAGATATTTTAGAAAAAGAAAAATTAATCAAAATCGATTATATAGAATTAGTTGATTTTAACACTATGGAAAATATTGAAAATATCGCCGATAATGTTTTAGGAGCGGTGGCTGCTTTTGTTGGAAAAACAAGACTTATTGATAATTTTTTAGTACAAGGATTAAAATGAACATTACTTTGCTCAAATCAAAAATACACCGTGCAAGCGTAACAGAAGCTAGACTTGATTATGTAGGAAGCATAAGTATAGATGAAAAATTATTGCAAGCTAGTGGAATTTTAGAATACGAAAAAGTTCAAGTAGTTAATGTCAATAATGGTGCTAGATTTGAAACTTACACCATCGCCACACAAGAAGAAGGGGTTGTATGCTTAAATGGCGCTGCTGCTCGTCTTGCTGAAGTGGGAGATAAAGTTATTATCATGTCTTATGCTGATTTTAACGAAGAAGAAGCAAAAACATTTAAACCAAAAGTTGTTTTTGTAGATGAAAATAACACTGCCACAAAAATAACAAATTATGAAAAACACGGAGCTATTTTTTCTTAAGTAAAGCTTGTTAAAATTTTTATATCCATGTATAAAGCAAAAGAAAAGATTTTATTGTCTTTTTTTGTTTTTATAAAACCAACTATAAGTCCATATTTATCTAAAACCTATCCTGTTTTTTATAAAATTCATAATTATCATTTTCATTAAGTTTTATTATATTTATAATTTCTTTTTATGAAAAACACGAAGAATTTTTTTGCTAACTCCTCTCTTAGATAAAGCTTGTTAAAATCACTTATATCCATACATAAAGCAAAAGCATAAATTTGATAGGTTTTTTTATCTTTTATAAAACCTACGATTTGTCCATATTTATCTAAACCCCAGCCTGTTTTTGCAAAAAGCTCATAACGATCATTTTCACTAAGTTTTATTATATTTATAATTTCTTTTTGTATATTTTTAGGATAATCTAGTGTTAAATTTGCTAGTTTAAAAAGTAAGGTGGCTTGCTCTTTAGGGCTAATTTGTAAAGAATTATCAAGCCAAAATTCATCGATTTTACTTATTTTTTTATTACCATAGTTAAGTTTGTTTAGGTTTTTTTGCATTTTTTCTAAGCCGATTTTTTTAGCTAGTTCTTTGAAAGCAAGAACTTGAGATCTTTGTATAGCTAGGGCTAAGTTTGCATCGTTTTCCCAAGAGGGTAAAAATACTTTTTCACCTTTATAATGATAAAAAATCTCATTAGTATTTTTCACAATACCTTCATTAAGTGCGATTAGAGCATTAAAAAATTTAAAAGTGGAGGCAGGTAAAATGCGTTTGTTTGCTTTTTTAAAATCATTACTATAATACTTTTTACCATCATAAGCTATAAAAACTCCACTTTCATTGTAATCTTTAAAAAAATCTTTTAAATTTTCATTTGCCAAAGTAAAAGAGCAAAAAAGACTAAAAAGTAAAAGTATTATTTTCAATTTATTTCCTTTTTCATGAAAAAATTTTTTAATTCTTGTTGGCCTCTTATAGCAATGTTTTCTTTGATGATTTTAAATCCTGCTTTTAAAAAGAAGCTTTTAGCACTAAGACTAGCAAAAGTATAAATTTCACTATAAGGATAGCTTTTAAGAGCAAATTCCAACAAAGCTTTGCCATAACCTTGATATGCAAAATTTACATGAGTAAAGCAAAGATCGAGTGTTTTTTCTTTTAAATTTATACTTATAAAAGATATGATTTTATCTTTTTCTTCATAGGCAAAGCCTAGTTGATTTTGAAATTTTTCTTCCCAAACTTCTTGGTCTATATTAATCCAAGCATGAATTTGTTCTTTTGTGTAATCATTTTTACAAAGCATTGATACACTTTGTTTAAAAAGCTCGATACAAGAGGGTAAGTCTTTTATATCAAGCCTTCTTATCAAGTACTTTCCTTAGAGCCAAAGAAGCTAGAGCAAGTCCAAAAGAAGCTGTTACGCCCATAAAGGAACCAAGATCTTTACAATGAGCTTCTTCATCTGAAAATACCACATCAAAATCCCCTTTAAAGCCTGATTTTCTAAGCTCATAGCGGAATTTTTTAGCTAAAGCATCACCGTGTGTTTTAAATATACTTGTCGTTTTAATACGCGTTGGATCAAGCTTTCTAGCACCACCGGTTGATGAGATAAAAATTTGCTTTTTTAAATCAACCAAATTAGCCAAAGCAACTTTAGCAGGTATATCATCAATCGCATCAATTATTAGATCAAATTCGCTTAGATTAAAACTTTTTAAAAACTCATTATCGATTTTACCAACTATGCCTTTGGCGTTATAAATGCGTTCAAAAATCTTAGCTTTTTCTTCGCCTACATTTTCGCTATGAAGTTGGCGGTTTTGATTAGTAGTTTCAAATCTATCTGCATCAATTAAGGTTAGATTGCTAAAGCCACTTCTAAAAAGTGCATCAACACAAATTCCACCAACTCCACCCAAGCCACAAACTAAAACTTTGGTATTTTGAATTTTGATAAAATTTTCTTCATTAACAAGCCATTTTATACGCGTGTATCTATCCATTTTTCATCCATTTTTTGAGGTTTTTCATTTGCTTATATGCTGTTAGATCAAGCATTATAGGGGTTATTGTGGCATAGCCTTGTTTTAAAAGTGCTATGTCTGAGTTTTTTTCATTTTCATGATCAAGATTAGCAGCAGCTAGCCAGTAGTATTCTACTCCCCTTGGATTTGTATTTGAATGTGCTTCATAGCTGTAAATTCTTTTACCTGCTTTGCAAATTTTTAAACCTTGAAAGGCTGTTTTGCTAGAAGGAAAGTTGATATTTAAAAATTCTTTTTTATCCAAAGGAAAACCTTTTTCAAAGATATTTTTGACTATTTTTTTAGTAAGTTTTAGAGCAAGTTTATAATCAAGCTCTTTTTGGTTATCTTTGTAAAATTGTGATAAAGCAACAGCAGGAATTCCATGAAGAACTGCTTCCATAGCACCTGCACAAGTTCCTGAGTAGGTTATATCCTCACCCACATTAGCACCTTTATTAATCCCGCTTATCACAAGATCTGGCAAACGCTTTTTATATAAAGCATGTAAAGCTAGATAAACACAATCTGCAGGTGTGCCATCATCAAGTTTATAAAATCTTTTGCCAACCTTGTGAAATTTTAAGGGCTTGGTTAGTGTTATAGAATGCGAACATGCTGATTTTTCATTAGCTGGGGCTACTATGGTGATTTTAGCTTTAAAATGTTTTCTTAGCATTTTAATAAGTTTTTTTAATCCTTTACTCTCATAGCCATCATCGTTTGTTAATAAAATTTCTTTCATATTTATTCCTTTTTTAAATTTTAACACAAGTAATACAATATTTTTTTGTTTTTAAATTGTTTTTTCATTTTTTAAATATTAAAATTATAATTTAACTAAAAACTATAAAGGGAAAAAAATGTCAAAACTTTTACTTTTTAGTGCTTCAGGCTATAAAGATAGTCTATATTTAAGCCATACTCGAGATTTTATAGATGATTTTCTAAAAGAAAATGCTATGAATGATGAAGAAATTCTTTTTATACCTTATGCTGGAGTTAGAAGAACTTATGATGCTTATGAAGCTAAGGTAAAAGAAGGTTTGAAAAAAGACAATATTAAATCTTTGCATCATTTTAAGAATTTAAAAGAAGCAATTTTAAACGCAAAGGTTTTTTTAGTGGGTGGAGGCAATAGCTTTATGCTTTTGCATAAATTATATGAAGAAGATTTGCTTGAAATTTTAAAAGAGCGTATTAAAAATGGAGCTTGCTATATAGGCTGGAGTGCAGGCTCAAACATAGCAGGACTTAGTATAAAAACAACTAATGATATGCCTATAATCATGCCAAAAAGCTTTGATAGTTTAGGGGTTTTTCCTTATCAAATCAACCCGCATTTTATTAGCGGGAAAATTCCTGGACACAATGGAGAAAGCAGAGAGGAGCGTTTGGAAGAGTTTTTATTAACTAATCCAAAAGATATTGTTTATGCTATACCTGAAGGTTCGGCTTTAAAAATACAAGATGACAATTTAAAAATTATAGGTCATCATGATGTGTTAAAACTAAGTTATCCTTTTAATATAGAGTATTTAAAAGTCAATCAAATAACTAAAATCTAAAGGAGAAAAATGCAAACTTTTTATCTTTTAGCTGCGATTTTTGGTATTGTGGCTGTGGTTTATTTGCTTATTAAAAAAGTAGAAACAAAAACAGCTTTAATTAGTGTTGGTTTTATTTTGTGCTTGATTTCACTTAAGCCCATTGAAGCTTTAAGTGCTTTTACGCATGCTATGGTGCAACCTGCTTTAATTAAAGCAATTTGTGCAAGTATGGGTTTTGCTTTTGTGATGAAAGTTACAAAATGTGATAAGCATTTGGTTAAACTACTTACAACACCTTTAAAAAATGTAGGATTTTTCTTAATCCCACTTGCTTTTATGGTGACTTTTTTCATCGCCATAGCTATACCTTCAGCAGCAGGATGTGCAGCTGCAGTTGGTGCGACTTTGATACCGCTTTTAATGGCTTCGGGTATAAAGCCTGCTATGGCAGCAGCAACAGTTCTTTGTGGAACTATAGGAGGAATTTTAAGTCCAGGTGTTTCTCATACGGCTTTGATTTCAGAAATTTCTGGAAAAAATATACAAGAAATTGTTTTAACTCAAACTCCAAATGCATTAACAGCAGGAGTGATAGTGATGATTTCTTTAATGATTATGGCAATAGTTTTTAAAGATTATCAAAAAGGACAAGTTTTTGAAGCGACTAATCAAAATAAAGTTGAAGATAATATTGAAAAAGTGAATGTATTTTATGCGCTTATGCCTTTAGTTCCTTTAGTTGTGTTAATTATAGGTGCAAGTCCTTTGCATAATTATGAGTTTTTAACATGGACAAAACAAGTTGGGGTTGCTGAAGCTATGCTTTTAGGAGCAATTATAGCTTTGGTGGTAACTATGAGCAAGCCTGATAATATTTTTAAAGAATTTTTTAATGGTATGGGAAAATCTTATGCAGAAATTATAGGGATTATCATAGCTGCTAGTGTTTTTGTTGCCGGTTTAAAAGCTTGTGGTGTGATTGATATCATCATAGAATGGTTAAAAAATGAACAACATTATGTGCGTTTTGGTGGAACTTTCATACCATTTTTAATGGCTATGGTTACTGGTAGTGGAGATGCTGCTGCTATGGCTTTTAATAAGGCAGTTACAATTCATGCTCAAGATCTTGGTTTTGATCAAGTTAAACTTGGTACAGCTGTGGCAATGTCAGCTGTGCTTGGAAGATATCTTTCTCCTATTTTGGGAGCTTGTATTATCGTTTCAGCTATAGCAGGGGTTAGTCCTTTAGAAATTGTTAAAAGAACGGCTTTGGGCTGTGTAGTTTCTGTAGTTATAATTGCTTTTGTATTGTTATAAATTTAAGCCTTTTAGGCTTAAATTTATTTTGCAGCTAAAATAATGATTTCTTGTATAACTTTGCTTGCTGCTTTTAAAGATTTAACAGGTAAATACTCATAAATTGAGTGAAAATTATGTGCTCCGGTAAAGATATTTGGACAAGGCAATCCTTTTTGTGAAAGAACAGCTCCATCATAACCACCACGCATAGGAATTATTTTTGTTTGTATGTTTAAATTTTCATAAGCTTGTAATGCAAGTTTTATAGGTAAAGAATCTGTGCTTTTTAGAGAATTAAATACATTTTTATATCTATTACTTAATTTTATATTGATTCTTTCTTCTCCATAAAGAGTTTTAAAACTATCGCATAAATTTTGTAAAAATTGCATTCTTTGAGTATATTTTTCATCATCAAATTCCCTAATGTCTATTTTTAAAATAGTTTTAGCACTATTTCCTTTGAGCTCTTTAACCCAAAAATATCCTTCTTTATTTTCTGTATATTCTGGAGCTTCTCCATTTGGAAGCATAGAGATAAATTTATGAGCTAATATTAAAGAATTTATTAATTTTCCTTTAGCACTCATAGGATGAGCTGATTTGCCTATAAATTCGACTTCGCAATCTCCAGCATTCCAATTTTCATAAATAAATTCACCAATTCCACAACAATCTAAACAATACCCAAAATCAGCATCTATTTCTTTTATATCAAAAGCTTTAGCACCTCTTAAGCCTTGTTCTTCATCAGGTAAAAAGCAAGCATAAATATCACCATGCTTAATATCAGGATTTTTAACAAAAAATTCAAGCATATCCATAATAGCAGCAATAGCAGCTTTATCATCAGCTCCAAGCAAACTAGTGCCATCAGTGTGGATAATATCATCTCCTACATAGTTTTTAAGCTCTTTAAATTCACTTTCTTTTAAATAAATTTGCAAATTCTCATTTAAGCAAATATCCCCACCTTTATAATTTGTAATTTTTGCATTTGTATCATTTGTTTGTTCCATACTTGTATCTAAATGTGCAAAAAAAGCTATTTTTGGTGCATTTTGTGTATTTGCAGGTAAAAGAGCAGTTGTTATAGAATTTTCTCTTCTTTTAATGTCTTTTAATCCTAATTCTTGTAATTGTTTTTCTAATAATTTTGCAAGTTCCATTTGATTTGGACTTGAGGGCATTATACCAGCAGCTCCATTTTCTCTGCTTGTGGTAGTGTTTATTTTAGTATAATTAATAAATCTTTGAATAATATCCATGAAAATTCCTTTTTATTGGTCTATTTTATTAATAATTATACTTCTCTTTGTTTTAAAGAAATATTATGATACAATCTTTGAAATTTTGAAAATTATTTTAATTTTATAAGGAATAAAAATGAGTTTGTTTGATAAAAGATGGTTGTTTTTTATTTTGGGTTTTATTGTATTTTTTACAGCATGCTCTACAAAAGAGCAAAATATTAATCCTTTGGGCCGTTCTTTTGGCGCTATGAATGATAGTGATCCTTTAAAAATAGGAAAGAATCCAACTCCGCCAGCAAAGCAAAAAGTTCCCGCTTTGGTCGAAGGTAAAAATTTAGTTCCGGCTATACCTTTAGACCCTCCATTTGTTAAAACAAATACCTTTAAAGGTGATAATGCTCTAAAAGGTCCTATGCCAAGACTTAAATCTAATGGTGATTTTAATGATGTATCAGTATTTGAAAATAGAGGTTTTCCAAGTGATTTTGTAACTATTATGAATCCAAATGGTGCAGCATTGACCGTATGGGCTTTGGCAGCAGGTAATTGGATATGGGGATATACTTTATTTAATAGTATACCTTTTGGAGATGCAAGAGCATGGCAGTTAATAGAATTTCCAAACAATATGGTAATGATTAAAAATGCAAAAACTAATACTTGTTTAAATGCTTATGGTGCAGGTATAGTGCATTATCCTTGTGATCAAAGTAATTATGCGCAATTTTGGAGTCTTTTTCCTATGAGTAATGGTTCGTTTCAAATTCAAAATTTTGCTACTCAACAATGCATACAAACACCTGTTGTAGATGTTATGAGGGATTTTAATACTAGTTTTTTCAATATTTATTTGACAAGTTGTTTAAAATCAGGAGAGAAGAATTTGGATAGACAATGGTATATTACAGTACCTGCTTTTTCAGCAAATTTACCTTATGGATTTGGGGGTGTAAAATGAAAAAAATATTATATTTAATTTTAAGTGCAAGCTTAGTTTTTGGAGCTTTGGAAGATTATAATGTTGGAACTTGGAATTTGCAAGGTTCGTCTGCTGCTACTGAAAGTAAGTGGAATATTAGTGTTAGGCAGTTAATTAGTGGAGATAATCCTTTAGATATTTTAGCAGTTCAAGAAGCAGGGATTTTACCTGCTACAGCTACAATGACCCCAAGACAAGTTCAACCACCAGGAGTGGGTATACCTATACACGAATATACATGGAATTTAGGTTCTTCGGCACGACCTAACTCTGTATTTGTTTATTATTCTAGAGTTGATGTTGGGGCAAATCGTGTGAATATGGCTATAGTAAGTAGAAGGCAAGCTGATGAGGTTATTGTATTACCACCACCAACAGTTGCATCTCGACCTATAATTGGAATTCGTATAGGGAATGATGTATTTTTTTCAATCCATGCACTTGCAAGAGGTGGCAATGATGCTGGAGCTATAGTAACAGCTGTAGATATGCATTTTAGAAATATGCCTAATATCAATTGGATGATAATGGGGGATTTTAATAGAAATCCAGGAAGTCTTGTTACTTTATTAGATTCTGGATTAAGATCGCGTATCAATATAGTAGCTCCGCAATCTTTTACACAAGCTAGTGGCAATACTATTGATTATGCTATAACAGGAAATTCAGATACAACAAGACTTTATAATCCTCCTGCAATACTTGCCGTATTGGCTTTAGCAGGACTTAGAACTTTTTTAGCATCTGATCATTTTCCGGTAAATTTTAGAAGATTTTAGGAGAAAATATAATGAAAAAAATTATAATTTTATATATACTTCTTTTTAATGTTGCTTTTAGCGCTCTTCCATCTAAAGGAGATTTATCTGATTTTACACCAATGTTTGCTATTAGGTCAGTTGAAACGGGTATATCTTTAAGTCCTTTTAGGGATACTTCAGATAAATTAGAAGATCAAAATTGGATTTTAAGAGAAATAATACTTAGTGATGATCTTAAAAAGAAAGATAGGTTGGCAGAAAGATTGCCTTTTGGTTATGTTCAATTTGTAAATCCAAGTGATGATGATTTATGTCTTGCTATATTAGAAAGTGGTTTTTTTGGTGGAAAATCTTGTAAAGAAGATTTAAAAGATGGTAAATTAGAAACCGTTTTTTCTATAATGCCAACTACAACTCCAGCTGTTCAAATTCGATCTTTAGTGGAAGGTGGAGAAGAATGTATGGTTACTTTTTTTAATCCAAATGTTCCTATAGAAAATCGTTTTGGAATTCAAAAATGCACTTTAGATCCTGGATTGTTTTTAGACTTGAATGAACTTATGTTTTTTACTCCTGCTATAGTAGAAGCTACTCCGGTTTATTAACTTGTCTGTTGTTAGACAAGTTAATTTTTGTATTTGTTTTTAGTAGATTAATTTTTAAATCATATAATTTCACTCTTAATTTAATTTTAGGAGAAATGATGAAAAAAATTCTTAGTTTATTTGGTGCTTGTGCTTTGTTTTTAAGCTTGGCAAATGCAGAAATTAATTTATATGGTCCAGGTGGTCCTCATACTGCTTTAAAAGATGTTGCGGTAAAATATAGCGAAAAGACAGGAGTTAAGATTAATGTAAATTTTGGACCTCAAGCAACTTGGTTTGAAAAAGCAAAAATGAATGCAGATATTTTATTTGGTGCTTCAGATCAATCTGCATTAGCTATTGCAACTGATTTTGGGAGTGATTTTAATGTGTCTAAGATTAAACCTTTATATTTTAGAGAAGCTATTATATTGACACAAAAAGGTAATCCTTTAAATATTAAAGGGTTGAAAGATTTGGCAAATAAAAAAGTAAGAGTAGTAGTACCTGAAGGTGCTGGAAAAAGCAATACTTCAGGAACGGGAGTTTGGGAAGATATGATAGGAAGAACTCAAGATATCCAAACTATAGTTAATTTTAGATCAAATATTGTTGCTTTCACACCAAATAGCGGTAGCGCTAGAAAACTTTTTGCTGAAAATAAAGCTGATGCTTGGATCACATGGATTGATTGGTCAAAAAGTAATCCTGATATAGGAACAGCGGTAGCTATAGAGAAAGATTTAGTAGTTTATAGAACTTTAAATGTCGTTGCTAAAGAAAATTCAAGCAAGGAAGTGCAAGATTTTATAAATTACTTAAGTACTGATGAAGCTAGTAAAATTTTTGCAAAGTATGGCTGGAGAAAATAATTTTGATAAAGCACACAAATGTGTGCTTTAATTTTTTGGTTGTTTTAAATTATCTACTTTTTCTTCCTCGCATTTTTGGTTAATGTAGCAAGGAGGAGTCATTTTAGTATAAATTGTTAGTTTGTTTTTATCATTAGAGATTTCATATTTTTCAATGGTTATGACTCTATCTCTTGGAAATAAAAGCTCATATTGTGTTGGAAAAGCTGCTAAATCTTTAAGTGAAACAAAAGTAGTACTAGAATATTTTGGAACTTTTATGATAAGTTCTATAGGTCTACTTTGAAATACACTATTACGAATAGCAGTTGTTGACATAAATCCATAGTCTTTATATTTTTTATGATTTAAAGCTTCTAAGTAGTGTTGAGCTTTGTCTGTGAATTTGCCATTTTTATAAATATTATGTAATAAATTTTTGTCTATCAATTTTGTTAAAAATCCTAAAGTTTCATATCTATATACTTGAATATTTTCAAAAATTATAGTTTTGGATAATGCTTTATCAAGTCTTGATACCATATTTTTTTGTTTTTCATCTAAAGAAGATACAGAAAATCCATTTCTTAATTTATCGTTAATTACTACAAAATCTCCAAAAGTATATTGATAAATAATATCTTTTTCTTCTTTTGATAATATCAAACCATTATACAATTCACTCCACCAATTGATTACATCTTCTCCACTAGTAAATTTTTTATATGTTTCTTCGTGTTTTGTGCTTGTAGTTTTTAATTCGCTTTGTGCCATTATAGAGCTACATAATCCTATGATTAATATGAGAAATATTTTTTTCATTTTTTATCCTTTTTAGTAAAATATGTATTTATATCGACAATTAAGGATAAAATTTATCCTATTATTGGTTTTATTTTAAAGAAATAAAATTTTGCATGCTTTTTAATTTTTACAATAAGTTTAAATTTCAATTTAGAATTTAATAAAATGAGACTTATAGTCTTTATGATTATTTCTTAAGATTAATATAAAAACTATTACAAATTCTATCATAGGAAATAATTCATCAAAAGATAAATATCATACTCTTATTGTTACATAGCAAAAGTTATTGCTAGAATTAAATTATTGTATTTATTTAATAAGCAATATTAAAATGTATTTACAATGTAAAATATAAAAGCTCTATAAAATTATTGTAATTTGAATTTTTAATATTGTTTAAATCTATAAAAAGCAAGAGAATAAAATTTTTTAAAAGAAATATATCACCACTTTAGTATAAAAATCAAACACAAAAAAGTATTTTAAGATTATCATTTTTTTAAAATTAATGAAAATTTTATAAATAGATTATGGTGAAAATTACTAAAAATATTTAAACAACAATTTTATCAAAAATATTGAGATCAGTAAAAAATTAAGTAGAATTTAGGTAATATTTTTTAAATTTTATAGAGAATGATAATGAAAAGATTTTTAGTTTGTGCCCTAGAGCCCTCAGCAAATTTACATTTAAAAGAAGTTTTAAAAGCTTATAAAGATGAGTATAAAGAATTTGATTTAGTTGGAATTTATGATGAGAGTTTGTGTGAAGAATTTAGTCTAAATTCTAAGCCACTTTATAGCTCGCATGAATTTAGTGCTATGGGTTTTATAGAGATTTTACCGCTTATTTTTAAAGCGAAAAAAGCTATAAAAGAGCTTGTAAATTTAAGCTTTGAAAAAAATGTAAATGCGATTTTATGTATAGATTCTCCAGCTTTTAATATACCTTTTGCAAAAGCTTTAAAAAAAGCAAATTCTAAAATAAAAAGAATTTATTATATCTTGCCTCAAGTTTGGGCGTGGAAAAAAGGACGCATTCCCATCATAGAAAGTCATTTTGATGTGTTAGCTTCTATTTTACCTTTTGATGATAAATTTTTTGGCAAAAGCACTTATGTAGGACATCCGCTTTTAGATGAGATAAAAGAATTTAAAAATGAAGATGATATAAAAGACACACTTTCAAAAAAAGATAATGAAAAAATTATAGCTTTTTTGCCAGGTTCAAGAAAAAGCGAGATAAAGCGTTTGATGCCTATTTTTAAAGATTTAAGTGCTAAATTTAGTGGTAAGAAAATCCTTTGCGTGCCTGAGTTTAATCTAAAAAGATTAGAAATTTATGGCGATATAAATGGCTTTGAAATTCAAAGCAATACTCCAAAAGTGCTTAAAAATTCTGATTTTGCTTTTATTTGTAGTGGCACAGCTACTCTTGAAGCAGCTTTAGTTGGCACTCCTTTTGTGCTTGCTTATAAAGCAAAAGCTATAGATATTTTTATAGCTAAAATTTTTGTAAAATTAAAACATATAGGACTTGCAAATATATTTTTAGATTTTGCAGGAAAAGATGAGCTTAATCCTGAATTTTTACAAGATGAAGTAAATGTAAAAAATTTATATGATGCTTATTTAGATTATGATTATCAAGGATTTTTTGATAAAATTTCTTTTTTGAAATCTTATTTAAAATTTGCAAGTGCTAAAAATCTTGCAAAAATATTATATGAAATTTAAAGGAATAAAAATGCAAAAAGAACCTATGAGTAAATATGGCTATGAAAAATTAGAAAAAGAATTAGAACATTTAAAAAAAGTTGAGCGTCCAAAGGTTGTAGAAGAGATTGATATAGCAAGAAGCCATGGAGATTTAAAAGAAAATGCAGAATATCACGCAGCTAGAGAAAAACAAGCTTTTATAGAAGGTAAGATTGCTGAGCTTGGCGGTTTGATCTCAAGAGCACAAATTATTGATCCATCTTCTTATGAGCACGATAGTGTAAAATTTGGCTCTACTGTGGTTGTAGAAGACTTAGAAAGTGAAAAGCAAAGTACTTATACTTTAGTAGGAGTGAATGAAGGAAATTTAGAAAAAGGTTATATTTCTATTAGTTCGCCTATTGCTAAAGCTATGCTTGGTAAAAAAGAAGGAGATGACTTTAAAGTGCGTTTGCCAAAAGGCGAGAGCGAATTTGAAATCATTTCTATAGAGTATAAAACTTTGGAATTTTAATGCAAAAAGAAAATTTTTTTGATTTTATCATTAAATTTTTTCCTTATATAGCATTAATTTTTATTTTAGATACGATTATATCATTGTGGTGGAGTTATTTAACTTTTGAAAGAGAAATATTTGAATGGATTATATTTAAAGCTATAAAAAATATTTTTATAGTGCTTGTTTTAAATATTTTTATTATTCAAGTATTTTTTCTTTTCTTTAAAGACAAAACAAAATTCATAGTTTATTTTTTAACCTTATTTGCTATTTTAGTTTTTTTGTTGCAAACTTATTTATTGTTAAATTATTCTGCCAAATTTAATCCTTTGTTTATAGATGTGTTATTACAAACAACTTGGATTGAAATTTTTGAATTTATAGAAACTTATATCAATAAAAGCTATATTGTTTATTTGTTTTTATTTTTTTGTATAGTATTTTTGTTTTTTTATATTTTTAAATCCATTCAAAAAAAACTTAATATTGAAAATAAAATAATAAAAAAGTCTATAGGAATCATTTATATCTTATGTATTTTTGGATTATTTGTAGATTGTGCTAATAGATATTTTATTAAAAAACATGGAATAAATTCTATTGATAAGATAAATTTTAGTTTTTTTATTGATATTCCAGAGCAGTTTTTAAGATATTACGCTAACAATGGTATATGGGCAAGTTATAATTTTTATTTGAAAAATTATGAGCGTATTTTTAATTTATATAAGGGGGGGGTAAGTATTCAAAAGAAAATTCCTTATATAATATTTATTATTGGAGAAAGTACTCAAAGAAATTATATGAGTTTATATGGATATAATCTTCAAACAACTCCAAAACTAGAGGAGTTAGAGAAAAAAGGATATTTGATTAAATTTAGTGATGTTATAGCTCCTTTTGCAAGTACTCAAGCTTCTTTAAGAAGGGTTTTAAATTTTTCAAATATAGAAAATGAAGAAGAATGGTTTAATCAATTAAATATGGTTGATTTATTTAATTTGGCAGGTTATAAAAGCATATTTATATCAAATCATGAACCTTTATCCGGCCACACAAGTATCACAACAGCTGTAGCCAATAGGGCGAATAAAGCTATATTTATTGATCAGTTTTCTACTGATGATAAAATTTTTACAAAACAAACAGATGGAGTAATGTTGCCTATTATAAAAGATAACATTGATTCAAAAAATTTTTTTATTGTTCAGCTTATGGGAACTCATTTTAAATATAGTAGAAGATTTGAGAAAGGGTTTGCAAAATTTGAAAATAAAGATATTAATAGAACTCTTAATAATAAAGAAAAACAAAATGTTGCTGATTATGCAAATGCAGTTTTGTATAATGATTATTTTATTAATGAAATTTTTAATTTGTTTAAAGATAAGGAAGCGATTATAGTGTATATAAGTGATCATGGAGAGAGTGTTTATGAATTTAGGGATAGAGCTGAACATTTTGTTACTTCAAGATTTACTGCTGAAATTCCATTTTTTATTATAATTAGTGATAAATTTAAGAAAAATAATCCAAAATTAGTAGATAAAATAATCAAAGCAAAAGATAAACCTTTCATGAGTGATGATTTAATTCATACTATGACAACTATAGCAGGAATTAAAGTAAAAGATTATAATGAAACTAGAGATATTTTAAGTGATGGTTTTAACGAGAAAAGAGTGAGAATTTTTAATGGTGAAATTGATTATGATAAAATTTTAAAATATGAGAAAGCTAAGTATTGATTAGTATTAAAGAAAATGCTATTTTTATAGCTGATGCTCATGAAAATGAAAATAGACGCGGTTTTTGGAAATTTTTACAAGCTTTAAAAAATGGTAAAATTCAAACCCCACAACTTTTTTTAATGGGTGATATTTTTGATCTTTTAATTTATGAGATAAAAGCTACACATAGTTTTGCTAAAATATATATAGATTTACTTGAAGAGCTTGCCAATGAAATTGAAATCATTTATTTAGAAGGAAATCACGATTTTAATTTAGCTAAATTTTTTAAAAAAGTAAAAGTTTATAGCATAGATAAACAACCTTTACTTTGCAAATTTGAAGATAATGCACATACTTTTGCAGAGTTAGCTCATGGGGATATTTTTTTAAAGCCATTTTTGCAATTTTGCTTAAAAAGTTTAAGGAATCATTATTTACTTTGCTTTTTAGATTTTATCAATAATCTTTGTGGTTTTAAGATAACACAAAAAATTTTAAAAAATCAAAACAAAAAACAACTTGTTAGAAAAATTCCTTATTTTCCTATTTTGATAAAAGAGCGTATAAGCCATTATAATACAAACTTTATAATAGAAGGGCATTATCATCAAGATGTATTTTTAGAATACGAAAATACAAAATATTTAAATTTGGCTACTTTTGCATACAAGGAAAGTTTTTTTATAGTAAAATACGGACTAGAAATCAGATTTCACAAAATAGAACTTAAGGAGGCATAATGTTTGATGAGAATGTCGTTAAAACAGGTTCAAATGAAATGGAACTTGTTGATTTTCGCATCTTTAAGCAAGGCCAGGATAAAGTCTATGAGGGAATTTATGGTGTAAATGTTTCTAAGGTTAGAGAAATCATTAAAATTCCTTTTCTGACTGAAATTCCAGGAGTACCTGACTATGTGGAAGGTATTTTTGATCTTCGTGGAGTGGTAATTCCTGTAATCAACCTAGCAAAATGGATGCAAATTCAAGAACCAGAAATGACTAATATAAAACCTAGGGTTATTATTACAGAATTTAGTAATGTTTTGATTGGTTTTATTGTTCATGAGGCAAAAAGAATTCGTAGAATTAATTGGAAAAATATCGAACCAGCTACTTTTGCAACGAGTGCAGGTAGTTTAGATAAGAGTAAAATTACGGGTGTAACTAAAATTGAAGGTGATGAAGTTTTACTTATCTTAGATTTAGAAAGTATTGTGCAAGAACTTGGAATTTATACTCCACAAACTGATATTGAAGATGATAAAATTCAAAAAATAGATGGTATAGCATTGGCGCTTGATGATAGTTCTACTGCTAGAAAACTTGTTAAAGATCTTTTAAACAAAATTGGTTTAAAAGTAGTAGAGGCAAAAGATGGTGTTGAAGGCTTGCAAAAATTAGAAGAGCTTTATAATACTTATGGAGCAGAAGAATTACATAAGCATCTAAAAATTATTGTTAGTGATGTTGAAATGCCTCAAATGGATGGTTTTCACTTTGCAGCAAAAGTAAGAAATGATGAAAGATTTAGAAATATTCCTATCGTATTTAATTCATCTTTATCGAATGAATTTATGAGTGATAAAGGCGTTAAAGAAGCAGGTGGAGAGGGATATTTGGTTAAATTTAACGCAAGTGATTTCTTTGCTGAAATTTCTCGTGTTATTAAAAAACATGAAAAAGGTGAGGAGTAAAAATGG
Source organism: Campylobacter armoricus (assembly GCF_013372105.1). Classification (NCBI taxonomy): domain Bacteria; kingdom Pseudomonadati; phylum Campylobacterota; class Epsilonproteobacteria; order Campylobacterales; family Campylobacteraceae; genus Campylobacter; species Campylobacter armoricus. Next base: position 1,392,343 of record NZ_CP053825.1, on the reverse strand, counting down.
AAGATATTCAAGAAATACTTGAGGATTTTTTAGTTGAAGCCTTTGAACTTGTTGAACAAATAGATCATGATTTGGTTGAATTAGAAGCAAATCCTGAAGATTTAGAATTACTAAATAGAATTTTCCGTGTTGCACATACAGTTAAGGGTTCATCAAGCTTTTTAAATTTTGATGTTTTAACAAAACTTACCCATCATATGGAAGATGTTTTAAATAAAGCAAGACATAATGAGCTTAAAATTACTCCGGAAGTAATGGATGTGGTTTTAGAATCAATTGATATGATGAAAACTTTATTAAATTCTATTAGAGATAATGGAAATGATACAGCAATTGGTCTTGATATAGCTCCAATTTGTGCAAGATTGACAGCAATTTCAGAAGGTGAAAGTTTAGAAGCTGTAGCACCAGCTAAACAAGAAGAATCAAAAGAAGAAGTTCAAGAAGAAGTAAAAGTTGAAGAGCCAGATGTTGATGTTAATAAACTAAGTGATGATGAAGTTGAAGCAGAGATTGAGAGACTTTTAAAAGTAAGAAAAGCCGAAGATCAAGCAAGACGCGCTGAAAAGAAAAAAGCACAAGAATCAACCCCAGCTTCTAATAAACCAGCTACTACTCAAAATACAGCTCCAGCTTCTGCAGAGAAAAAAGTTCCAGCAGCAGGTGGTGGAAGTAGCGGTGCTAATATGGATCAAACTATTAGGGTTGAGGTAAAAAGACTTGATCACTTGATGAACTTAATAGGTGAGCTAGTATTAGGCAAAAATCGCTTGTTAAAAATTTATGATGATGTTGAAGAAAGATATGATGGTGAAAAATTCTTAGAAGAATTAAATCAAGTTGTATCCCAACTTAGTATTGTTACTACAGATATTCAACTTGCGGTGATGAAGACGAGAATGCAACCTATTGCAAAAGTATTTAATAAATTTCCAAGAGTTGTGCGTGATTTAGGACGAGAGCTTGGCAAGCAAATGGAACTTGAAATTTCAGGTGAAGAAACTGAACTTGATAAGTCTATCGTTGAAGAAATAGGTGATCCAATCATGCATATGATTAGAAACTCATGTGATCATGGTATAGAAGATCCAGCAACGCGTGTAGCTAATGGTAAACCAGAAAAAGGAACGGTTAATCTTAAAGCATACAATGAAGGAAATCATATCGTTGTAGAAATTGCTGATGATGGTAAAGGTTTGGATGCTGATGTGTTAAAAGCAAAAGCTATGGAGAAAAATCTTATCACAGAGCGTGAAGCCGATCAAATGAGTGACAAAGAAGCGTTTGCATTGATTTTCAAACCAGGTTTTTCAACCGCTAAAAAAATTACCAATGTTTCAGGTCGTGGCGTTGGAATGGATGTCGTAAAAACTAATATTGAAAAACTAAATGGCGTAATTGAAATTGATAGTGAGTTTGGAAAAGGCACTGTTATGAAGCTTAAAATCCCACTCACATTAGCAATTATTCAATCGCTACTTGTTGGAACTCAAGAAGAATTTTATGCTATTCCACTTGCAAGCGTTCTTGAAACAGTTAGAGTGCCAATTGATGATATTTATACTATTGAAGGTAAGAATGTATTAAGATTAAGAGATGAAGTCTTATCTTTGGTAAGACTTTCAGATGTATTTGGTGTAAAACAAGTACTTGAAAATACAGATCAAACTTATGTAGTTGTTATTGGAGTAGCTGAAAGTAAGCTTGGTATTATCGTAGATACTTTAATAGGTCAAGAAGAAATTGTTATTAAATCTATGGGTGAGTATTTACAAAACATTCAAGGTATAGCTGGAGCAACTATTAGAGGTGATGGTAGAGTTACTTTGATTATTGATGTTGCAGCTATGATGGATATTGCTAAAGAAATTAAAGTAGATATTAAAGCTCAAATAGAATCTCAATCTAAGAAAAATGTAAAAGAAAAACCAAGTGATTATACAGTGCTTATAGTGGATGATTCTAAGATGGATAGAAATATTATGCAAAAATCTTTAGAGCCATTAGGAGTTAGTGTTATAGAAGCAACAAATGGTGTTGAAGCTTTAAATACTATAAAATCAGGTGAGCATGACATTGATGCAGTATTAATTGATATTGAAATGCCAAGAATGGATGGTTATACTTTAGCAGGAGAAATTAGAAAGTATTCTAAATACAAAAACCTTCCACTTATTGCAGTAACTTCAAGAACTAGTAAATCAGATCGTTTAAGAGGTGTGGAAGTAGGAATGACTGAATATATTACTAAGCCTTACTCTCCAGAGTACTTAGAAAATGTAGTTAGAAAAAATTTAAAACTAGGATAAGAAGATGAATGATAAATTAAGCCAGGTTTTGCAAAAACAACAATCACAAATTGCAGAACCAGATGTGGATAAAGAAGAGGATATTATTCAGCTTGTTGGTTTTGTGGTGGGAGATGAGGAATATGCTATTCCAATTCTTAATATTCAAGAAATCATCAAACCTATAGAATACACTAGGGTGCCAAGTGTGCCTGATTATGTTTTAGGTGTGTTTAATATGAGGGGTAATGTTATGCCTTTGATTGACCTTGCTAGAAGATTTAATCAAGGTAGTTCTAAAATGACCCCTCAAACAAGATATATTGTTTTAAAAGGTATGGCTAATGGTAATCAAACTCCTGCAGGTAATGCAGGTTTTGTGATAGATAGATTAACAGAAGCTATTAAAATTCATAGAAGTAGAATTGATCCGCCACCTGAAACTTTACTAAAAGAAAAAGGTATGATTTTTGGTATAGGTAAAAGAGAAGAAAATATCTTAACCATATTAAAAGCTGAAGCTTTATTAAAGCGTGAGTTTTAATGATAAAGCTTTGTGCTTTTGATTTTGATTCTACGCTAATGGATGGAGAAACTATCGATATATTAGCAGATGAATATAATGTTGGTGATGCTGTAAAAGTAATCACCAACAAAGCAATGAATGGTGAGCTTGATTTTTTTGAAAGTTTAAGTGCCAGGGTAGCTTTGCTCGAAGGTATGTCTGTTGAGCAAGTAAAAAAATGCTGTGAAAATTTACCTTTGATGAACGGTGCTAAAGAATTATGCGAATACTTAAAAAGTAAAAATATAAAAATAATTGTTTTTAGTGGCGGTTTTCACGAAGGAATTGATTTAATACAAAATAAACTTCATTTTGATTTTGGGTTTGCTAACTTTTTACATAGTAAATATGGTGTATTAACAGGAAAAGTTGGCGGAGAGATTATGTTTAATAACTCAAAGGGTATTATACTACAAAGACTTAAGAAATTCTTAAACTTAAAAACAGAAGAGATAATGTGTGTAGGTGATGGAGCTAATGATATTTCTATGTTTAAAGAGTGTGGATTGAAAATAGCTTTTTGTGCCAAAGAAATTTTAAAATCTCATGCAGATATTTGTATAGACAAAAAAGACTTAAAAGAAATAATAAAGGTGATATAATGAAAAAATTTTCTCTATGGTGTGATTTTATAGAAAATGTATTTTTAGATCATGAATTTTTAGATTTAATTTATTCAAAAACAATTAATGGTGCTACTTCAAATCCTGCTATTTTTAAAAATGCAATTTTAAGTTCAAATATTTATAAAGAAAAAATAAAAAAATCAAATCTTAAAGAGAAAAAAGCATTATATGAGTATCTTGCTATAGAAGATATAGCTAAAGCAGCGGATAAACTTGCCATTAATTATTATGAAAATAACGATGGTTTTATTAGCATAGAAATTGATCCAAGATTAAAAGATAATACTAGCTTATCTTTGGCCGAAGCAAAAAGACTATATACTCAAATTTCAAAAGAAAATGTTATGATGAAAATTCCTTCCACAGAAGCTTCTTATGAGGTAATGCAAGAATTAATGAAAAATGGCATTAGTGTTAATGCTACTTTGATTTTTGATTTTGAACAAACTAAAAAATGCTTCGAAGCTTTAAATTTAGGTTTAAAAGAATTTAGAAAAAATAATATTTTGGGTAGAAAAGAACCACAAGCAGTCATTAGCATTTTTGTAAGTCGCTTTGATAGGCTTTTAAATAATCAAGTTTTGGATAAAAACTATATAGGAATTCTTACCGCGACCAAGGCTTATAATTATATTGTAAAACAAAACGAAGGAAATATTAGAGCTTTATTTGCTAGCACTGGTGTTAAGGGTGATGATTTAGAGAAAGATTATTATATTAAAGAATTACTCTATGATAAAGCTATTAATACTGCACCACTGGATGCTATCAAAGCTTTTAAGGGTAAGCAAATTATATTTAAAGAGCCTTTAAAAGATGAGTGTATAGAGAAAAAACTGAATGCAAATATCTCAAAAGAAGCTTTAAGTAAAGCTTGCAAAGATTTACTTGATGATGGTTTAGAGCAATTTTGCATAGCTTATGAAGATATTTTAAAATCTTTATAATGTGGCTTAATCTCAGAGAGATTAAGCACTAATGCTTGCTAAAGTTGGTCTTTTTAGTGAAAAAACATTAGATGGAGATTTCTACCGCAATTTGGACATCTAGCTATTGTTTTCAATAAATTTTCTTTTATATATTTTGAAGGTTTTCCAAATCTTTTTTCGTATAGAATACATGTTTCTTCCCAAGATTTATTAAGATTTTTGAAATCTTCCTCACCTCTCATTCCAAAATAATGAAAATGATGCAAGAAGTAGCCAAAAATATTTTCACAATCTTGAGTATAAGCATATTTTAATGTATCTAAATATGATAATGACAAAATTTATCAACATCAGCTGGTGGTACTATTGAAGCTTCTTTATTTTCTTGACATAAAAGAAGAATTTTCTATATTTAGTTTCAATGAATTTAGTGTATTCTAAACTCCACCCTAATCCTTTATTTTGTCAATTATTTTTACTATGATTGGTTCTAAATCCAATTTTATAATAATATAGTAGACATATTATTCCTTTCGTTTTTAATTATAGCTTTATAACACTTAGTGTTATAAACGATTGTAAAAAATATATAAAAACTAGACTTATAAATAAAGAATTATAAGGCTTGGTTATATGAAACAAGATATATCTGATAAACATAGAGAAATAGGTAAAATAGTTGTAAAAATAAGAAAAGAAAAAGGAATTTCTCAATTGGAATTATCATTATTATTGGAACATAAAAGTGTTTCAATAGTTGCAGATGCAAAAAGACATTATAGGGGGGCACACATTTTAATTTAAACCATTTATTTCAAATGGCTGAGATTTTTGAAATAGATATCTGTGATTTTTTAAATAAATTTATACTTTACTAAGCCAGAAATTGATATTATTAAATTTTTTATTTTATAAAAAAGGGAAAAAAGATGTTAGAAGGTATCATTAGAGAGAGTATCGGTAGAAAAGCTGCTAAAGCTTTAAAAAGAGATGGTTATCTAATCGCAAATATCTATGGAAAGGGATTGGAAAATATCAATGCTGCTTTTAAAATCAATGATTTTATTAAAGAAGTGCGTAAAAAAACTACTTTAGCTTTTGATGTGAAAGTTGGAGATAAAGTATTAAATGTTGTAGTAGTTGATTATCAAAAAGATCCAGTAACTGCTGAGTTAAAGCATGTAGATTTAAAAGTAGCACAAAAAGGTGTAATTTCTAAATACATGGTTCCTGTTAAAATCGTAGGAACAGCTATGGGTCTTAAAAATAAAGGTGTTTTAATCCAATCAAAAAGAAGATTAAAAGTAAAATGTACAGCTGAAAACTTGCCAAATTATTTTGAATTAGATGTAACTAAACTTGATGTAGGCGATGCACTTTTAGTTCGTGATGTAGTTGTGCCTGAAGGTGTAACTATGGTAGATGCTGATAGAGTGGCTGTAGTTGGTGTAGAAAAAGCAAGATAGATGACCTTAGTCGTAGGACTTGGTAATATAGGAGAAGAATACGCCCAAACTCGTCATAATATAGGGTTTATGTTGATTGACTTACTTTTAGAAGATTTGCAAACAACTAAGCTTTCAAATACTAAATTTAAGGGAGAGCTTTTTAAAAGCTCTTCTACTCTTTTTTTAAAACCTTCCACTTATATGAATTTGTCTGGAGAAAGTGTAAAAGCTGTTAGTGAATATTACAAATGTGATAGAATTATTGTAATTCATGATGATATTGATTTAAATTTAGGTTCTTTGAAATTTAAAATAGGTGGGAGTAGTGGTGGACATAACGGGCTTAAAAGTATAGATAATCTTTGTGGTAATGCTTATGAGAGAGTACGCATAGGAGTAGGAAAAGGACAAGATGTGATTTCTCATGTTTTGGGGAAATTTAAACAAGAAGAGCAAGAAAGTTTAACTAAGGTTTTAGAGCATAGCAAAAAAGCCTTATTTGAGCTTTTAAATTCTGATATAGAAAAAATCGCTTCAAAATATTCATTAAAAAGTTAAGCAATGAATATATTTTTTCGCTATATTTCATCTTTATATTTAAAATCTTTTTTTATTTTATTTTTTTCTCTTACATTTTTCTTTATAGCAATTGATTTTTTAGTAAATTTTAACAAATTACCAAAAAGTGCAAATTTAGAATTATTATATATATTTTTTTTAACTTGCTCTGCAATTTCTTATATTTTACCTTTGGCTATCGTTCTTGCCTTGGTTTTATGTATTTTTAATATGATAAGATCAAATGAGTTTGTAAGTTTATATGCTTTGGGTTTAAGTAAAAATCAAGTAATTTTTTATCCTTTTATTTGGGCTATGTTTTTTTGTGTTGTATATATAGGTTTAAATTTTACTTCATTTGCTTACGCAGATGAATATAAAAGTAATATTATCAAAAGAGGAGCCGTGGATAGAGAAGGTAGTGAAGTTCTGATTAAATATAATGATAAATTTATTTATATAGAAAAAACTACAAATGAAGTTTTATATAATGTTAAAATATTTGATATTAATAATTTAGATATTAAAAATATGATAAATGCAAAAACTGCTAATTTTAATGGTGTCTCGTGGGAGTTAAATAATGCAATTGTTGTCGATATCCCACAAAATTTGATTGTATCAAAAGAAGGTTTAAGTATAGAAGAATTTCAAAATATCAAGGGGTTGGAAGATTTTTCTCCAAAAATCTTAGAAAGAATTTCTTTGATAGAGAGTAATCCCTCTTATTCTATTTTAGATGCATTAGAAAGTATAGCAATTTTTGCAAAGCAAAATATTTCCACTAATACACTCAGGAGTAGTTTGTATTCTCTAGTTTTTACGCCTTTTTTTGCACCTTTTTTGATGTTGATTATTTATTATTATTTTCCTATTACAGCAAGATTTTTTAATCTCGCACTTTTAGCATTTGTATTTTTCGTATGCATACTTTTGGTTTGGGGTTTATTATTTTTACTTACAAAGTTAAGTTCAAATGAAATTTTACTTCCAGAGCTTGGTATAATTTTACCAGTATTTATTTTAATGAGTATGGGAAGTTTTTATTATTTTAAACACAAATAATTGCAAGTGAGGTTTTTATGGATTATTTGAAATTAGCAAAAGACTACAATACACCTTTTTATATTTATGATTTTGATAAAATCAAAGAGCGTTTTATAATGCTAAAAGATGCCTTTAAGGCAAGAAAATCACAAATTTTTTATGCAGTTAAAGCAAATTCTAATTTGAGTATTTTAAAGCTTTTAATTTCTTTGGATAGCGGATTTGATTGTGTTAGTGCAGGAGAAATTTATAGAGCTTTAAAAGCAGGTGCTAAAAATTACAAAATTATTTTTAGTGGGGTGGGTAAGAGCGCTGATGAGTTGAAATATGCCTTAGATCAAAATATATTATATATAAATCTAGAAAGCCAAGAAGAAATGCTTCTTTTGGAACAAATTGCTAAAGAAAATCAAAAAGTTGCTCGTATCAGCATTAGAGTAAATCCTAATGTTGATGCTAAAACACATCCTTATATTTCTACGGGTTTGCATGAAAACAAATTTGGCGTAGATATAGAAAGTGCTAAGAAAATGTATATTTATGCTAAAAATTCACAATTTTTAGAACCAGTTGGTGTGCATTTTCATATAGGTTCTCAAATTCTTGATATTAGTAGTATTCATGAAGCTTCGATAATTGTAGCAAAATTAGTAAAAGAACTTTTAGCTTTAAAGATTAATATTAAATTTTTTGATATAGGTGGTGGTTTAGGAGTTTGCTATAAAGATGAACAAGAGCCAAATTTATATGAATTTGCTCAAGGCATTTTAGCAAGCTTGCAAGGTCTTGATGTGTGTGTAGGTATGGAACCTGGGAGATTTTTAGTAGCAAATGCAGGTGAATTTGTAACTAAAGTTTTATATGAAAAATTTAATGATAAAAAGCGTTTTGTGGTTGTTGATGGAGCAATGAATGACTTGTTGCGACCAAGTTTATATGGTGCTTATCATGAAATTAAACTTTTAAATGAAGATAGCGAAAAAAGTCTTTGTGATATTGTAGGTGGAATTTGTGAAAGTGGAGATTTTTTAGCTAAAGATAGAATGCTAGGTAAAACTAAAGCGGGGGATTTGGTTATAGTTAAAAGTGCTGGTGCATATGGTTTTAGTATGAGTAGTAATTATAACTCACGCAATAGAGTTTGTGAATTAGCTTGTGAAAATGGTAAAGTAAAAATGATTAGAAAAAGAGAAAGTTATGAGGAGCAAATCGCTTTAGAACTTGAGTGTTTAAAGGATTAAAATGTTATTTTTAGATGTACAAGGGACATTGATTTCAGATTATGATAAAAAACCCATTGATGGTGCATTAGAGCTTATACAAGCTCTAAATAAAGAAAAAATTCCTTATGTAATTATCACTAATAACACTAAAAAGTTAGATTTTTTAAACTATTTGAAAAATTTGGGTTTTGAAATTAATGAAAAAGTTTATATTGATCCTTTTTGTGTTTTAAAAGATCATTTAAAGCCTTGTAAAATAGCAGCTTTTGGAGCAAAAGAATTTCTAGATTCGCTTCAAGAGCTAGGTTATGAGCTAGATTATAAATCTCCAAAGGCGTTTTTAATAGCAAGTTATGATGATTTTAAATTTCAAGATTTTGCTAGCATGATAGAATATATTAAAGATGGTGTGCAAGCTATAGCAATGCATGAAAGCAGTATTTACAAGAAAAACTCGAGGCTTTATCCAGGTGTTGGGAGTATTATGGCTATGCTTAAAAATGCATATGAGTTTAATTATAAGGTAATAGGAAAACCTAGCAAGGCTTTTTATGAAAGTGCTTTAAAATTATTAAAACGGCAAGATATAAATGCAAATTTTGAAAAAACTTTGATTGTTAGTGATGATTTTAAAGGAGATTTGCTTGGTGCTTATGAGCTTGGTATGCAAACGGCCTTAGTTTTAAGTGGTAAAATTTCTAACACCCAAGGTTTAGATATAGCTAAACTTAATTTTGTATATGATAGTATTAAAGATTACTATATATCGAGGTTTAAATGAAAGAGATAGAAAAATTACGCAATAAAATCGATACTATTGATGATAAAATTTTGACTTTGCTTAATGAAAGAATGCTCCATGTTAAAGACATAGGGGTGATAAAACAAAATTTAGGTGGGAGTATTTATAGACCTGAGCGCGAAAGAGCTATTATAAATAGACTTAAAAATTACAACCATGGTTTATTAGATCAAAATGCTATTGAAGCGATTTATCAAGAAATATTTGCCGTATCAAGAAATCTAGAAATGCCTCAAAGTATAGCTTATTTAGGACCTGAAGGAAGTTATACACACCAAGTAGCAAGAACTCGTTTTGGTGCAATGAGTCGTTATATTCCACTTGCAAACATAGAAGATGTTTTTAAAGAATTGTCTCACAAAGAAGCAAAGTATGGAGTGGTGCCTATAGAAAACAATACAGCAGGTGCAGTCGGTGTTACGCTTGATTGTCTTGGAAAATACGAAGATGTAAAGATTTTTGCTGAAATTTATATGGATATACATCATTCTTTTATAAGTATGAGTGAGAACTTAAAAGATATTAAACGCATATATTCTCACCCTCAAGGTTATAATCAATGTAGAAATTTTTTAGAAAGTCATGATTTAAGTGAAGTTGAATTTGTAGCAAGTAAATCGACAGCTCATGCAGCTTACCTTGCTTCACAAGATATTTCTTCAGCTGCAATTTGTTCTAAAATTGCAGCAAAGCTTTATAATGTTCCTATTTTATTTGAAACAATTGAAGATAACTTGGCAAATCGCACTAGATTTTTGATTTTAAGTGATGTTAAAATACCACAAATGCCTCATTGCAAAACTTCTATTTTAGCACTAGCTGCACATAAACCTGGTGGGCTTAGTGATTTGCTATATGAGTTTAAAAAAGAAGGAATTAATCTAACAAAACTTGAATCACGCCCTATAAAAACAAGAGAATTTGTACATAGTTTTTATATAGATTTTGAAGGACATATTGATGATGAAAATGTTCAAAGAGTTTTAAAAAAAGCTGAACATATAAAATGGCTTGGATCATATTTATCAGGAGAAAGTAATGAAATTTAATCCTTTTTTAGAAGCTATTAAAACTTATGAAAGTGGCAAAGATATAGAATTAATTGCTAAAGAATATGGTTTAAAAGAAGTTATTAAATTAGCAAGCAATGAAAATCCTTATGGAACAAGTAAAAAAGCTAAAGAAGCTATTGTAAATAATGCACATTTGGCTCATTTATATCCTGATGATACTATGAGTGAATTAAAACAATCTCTGTCTCAAAAATATAATATTTCAAACGAAAATATCATTATAGGTAGCGGTAGTGATCAAATTATAGAATATATTGTGCATGCAAAACTTGATCATTCTAAAGCTTATTTGCAATGTGGGGTTAGTTTTGCTATGTATGAAATTTATGCAAAACAATTTGGAGTTAAAGTTTATAAAACTCCGAGTTTAACACATGATTTAAACGAGTTATATGAGTTATATCAAAAGCATAAAAATGAAATAAAAGTGATTTTTTTGTGTTTGCCAAATAATCCTTTAGGAGAGTGTTTAGATGCAGATGATGTTTTTGAATTTATAAAAAAAATTGATGAAGATTGTTTGGTGGCTATTGATGGAGCGTATAATGAATTTGCTTCGTTTAAAGATAGTAAAAAACATATCAATCCTAAAGAATTAATCCATAAATTTCAAAATGTTGTGTATCTAGGAACTTTTTCTAAGCTTTATGGTTTAGGTGGTATGAGAGTAGGTTATGGTATAGCTTGCAAAGAAATTATCAATGCATTTTATAAATTAAGAGCACCATTTAATGTAACTAATCTAAGTTTAAAAGCAGCTGTTGCAGCTTTAAATGATGGAGGGTTTGTGCAAAAAACTTTAGAAAATAATTTTTCACAAATGAAATTATATGAAGATTTTGCTAAAAAATATGACATAAAATATATTCCAAGCTATACAAATTTTATAACTTATTTTTTTGATGAAAAAAATAGCACAGATTTATCTGAAAAATTGCTTAAAAAAGGTATAATAATAAGAAATTTACAAAGTTATGGTTTAAATGCTGTGCGTATAAGCATGGGAACAGCATATGAAAATTCAAGGTTTTTTGAAGAATTTTCTAAAAATTTTTAGTTTGTAGGAAATAAATGGATTATAAAACTATACTGCACCAAGTTGGTCAACTTTATCAAAATTTAAGTTTAAGACAGCGTATTATTATTGCCGCTTCTATTGTAGTTGTAGTTGGATTTTTAGTATTTTTAACCCTTTTTAGAAGTGGTTCTACTGTGGCTAGTGAAGCTGGATATTCGGTATTATTTGAAAATGCCAATACTAGTGATTCGGCGATGATAGTTACTCAACTTGAAAAAAGTGGAGTTCCTTATATTTTACGAAATGAAGGAACTATTTTGGTCCCAAATGATCAAGTGTATAAACAGCGTTTAGCTGTTGCTTCTGCGGGGTTGCTTCCTAAGGATAATAAAGTTGGTTTTGAACTTTTTGACAAGCAAGAATTTGGAGCAACAGAGGCTGAGCAAAAAGTAAAATATCAAAGAGCATTGGAAGGTGAGCTTGCTAGAACGATTGAAAGTTTAGAACCTATTCATAGTGCAACTGTGCATATTGCTTTTGCCAAAGATACACTTTTTACCCAACAACAAGTCCCACCAACAGCTTCAGTAGCTTTGACGATAAAAGAAGGTTTAAAGCTTAATAAAAAGCAAATTATGGGGATTAAAAATTTAATTGCCTCTTCGGTAACAAAGCTTACTCCTGAAAATGTAAAAATTATGGATCAAAAGGGTATTCCTTTAGATGATGAAGGTGCTTTTGAAAGTGATTTAATTGCAGCACAGATTAAATATAAAAGAGATCAAGAATATGAATTAGAGCAAAAAATTGTCGCTTCTATTGCTCCTTTTGCAGGTGGATATGATAGAGTAGTGGCAAAGGTTAGCATCGATTATGATTTTTCTAAGGAAGAATCACAAAGTGAAGTATATGATCCAAACACCGTTGTGCGTAGTGAGCAAACTTTAGAAGAACACAAAGAAGGTTATAAAGATAAGGAAATCCAAGGTGTGCCAGGAGCTGTTTCAAATATAGGACCTGTAGAAGGTTTAGACGATAAAGGTGCGCGTGAGATTTACACTAAAAATCAAACCACAACTAATAATGAAATTTCTAAAAAAATTACTAATACCACTAAGCAATTTGCAACTGTTAAAAGAATTTCTGCAGCAGTTGTAGTGGATGGAAAATATAAAGTTATCACAGATGATCAAGGAAATATCACCAATGAATATGTTCCTTTGAATGATAAAGAAATTAAAGCTATTGAAAATCTTACTAAAGGTGCTATAGGATTTAATCTTGCTAGGGGTGATGCAGTTGAAGTAAATAATTTGGAATTTCATAGAACAGCTAAAGTTGAAAATAAAGTGCAAACTTTTTATTCAAGATTTGTTGAACCATTTATTCCACCTGTTAAGTATGTATTTGCAGCAATTTTACTTTTCATTTTTTACAAAAAGGTTATTGTTCCATTTTCTCAAAAAATGCTTGCAGATATTAAGCTTGAGGAAGAAATGGAAGGAAAAGATGGACAAGTCATTGATGAAGCAGAAGATGCGATTGAGAAATTTAATGCAGCAAGAAGGAAAGTGGAAGAGCAGCTTGGTTTTGGAGATAATTTTGATGAAGATGCATTACAATATGATGTTTTACTTGAGAAATTAAGAGCAGTTGCAAATGAAAAAGGCGAAGAAGTAGCATTGTTGTTGCAAAAGCTTGTTGAAAATGAAGCTGAATTTGGTGAGAAGGATATTTAATGATAAAGCTTAGTGAAGAACAAAAAATGGTTTATGATGACCTTTCTATGCCAGAAAAGGTCGCAATATTTTTAATCCAACTTGGAGAAGATGTAACTACGGTTTTATTTTCTCATATGGATATAAATGTAATCACTGAAATTTCTCGCTATATTGCTTTAGCAAAAAATGTAGATAAGCCCGTAGCAACTGCTGTTCTTGAAGAATTTTATACCCTACTTCAATCAAGCCAATATTTAAAAAGTGGTGGTTTGGAATATGCTAAAGAAATTCTATTTAGAACTTTTGGACCTGAAATTGCAAATAAAATTTTAGAAAAACTCACCAAAAGTATGGAAAATAACCAAAATTTTGCCTATCTTTCTCAAATTAAACCACAACAACTTGCAGATTTTATTATTAAAGAACACCCGCAAACCATAGCTTTGATTTTAGCACATATGGATACTACTCAAGCTGCTGAAACTTTAGAGTATTTTAGCGATGAATTAAGAGCTGAAGTTGTAATAAGAATGGCAAATCTTGGAGATATTTCACCATCTATTATTAAAAGAGTTTCTGCTGTACTTGAAAGCAAACTTGAAAGCCTTACTTCTTATAAAGTTGAAGTGGGTGGACCAAGAGCAGTTGCTGAAGTACTTAATCGCTTAGGACAAAAAGCTTCTAAAACAACGCTTTCTTATATTGAGCAAAGTGATGAGAGACTCGCTACAACTATTAAAGATCTAATGTTTACCTTTGATGATATTTCTCAACTTAGTACTAACGCAATTAGGGAGGTTTTAAAAGCTGCTGATAAGCGTGATTTAATGATAGGTTTAAAAGGTGCAAGCGAGGATTTAAAACAAAAATTTATGTCCAATATGTCTACGCGTGCAGCTGAAGCATTTGTAGAAGAAATGGGATTTTTGGGCGCTGTGCGTGTAAAAGATGTGGAAGAAGCCCAAAGAAAAGTTGTTGAAGTAGTGCAAAAACTAGCTGAACAAGGTCTTATCCAAGTGGGTGAGGCTGATGAGATGATTGAGTAAGATTATGGCTAAATTAACTAATGTAATTTCAACTAATAATATTGCAAGTCATGTTGTAGAAGGCTATCATTTTAAAGTAATGAGTGAAATGAATTCTAATGAAGAGTTAAATCAAGAAGAAAATCAACAATCATCACAATCACTTCCAATTCAAAACAATGTGACTACAGAAGATTTAAGTGTAGTAGAAAATCAAGTTCAAACCGCTCAACCACAAATTCAACCTGATTTCGTGGAAGATTTGCTTAAAAAAACTGATGAAATGTCAGGTAATATCATCAAGTTGCAAATGCAAATAGAAAGTCAAGAAGCAGAATTTAGTAATCGATTAAATACAGAATTAGAACATGCAAAAGAAAAATATATCAAAGAAGGCTATGAAGATGCACAAAAAAAATTTGAAAGTGAGCTAGAAGATCTAAAGGAAAAATATCTAAAAAGCATAGAAAAACTTGAAAATACAATACAAACTTTAAATGAGTTCTTATCTAAAAATGAAAAAGAATTAGCCGATACTGCTGTGATTATTGCAAAAGAAGTTATTGCAAAAGAACTTGAAGAAAATTCATCGCTTATAGCATTAAATTTAGCAAAAGAGCTTATGAATGAGCTTAAAAGTGCTACCAAAATAGAATTAAAATTAAATCCTAATGATTTTGAATATGTTAAAACCAACTTACAAGAACAAAATAATATCAAATTTAGTCTTGATGATGCTATTAATAAAGGAAGTATTTTAATATTGTCTGATGCAGGCAATATAGAATCTAATCTTAACAATCGTTTGCAAAAAATAAAAAATATGGCTAATGAATGATAGATTTAAATAATTTAAATATAAAAAATATGCAAATAAAAGAGCTAGAAAGTTTAGCTTGTAGTTTGCGTGAAATTATTATAGATACGGTAAGTAAAAATGGAGGGCATTTATCTTCAAATTTAGGAGTTGTGGAGCTTAGTATTGGAATGCATTATGTTTTTGATACACAAAAAGATCCTTTTATTTTTGATGTTTCACACCAATCTTATCCACATAAGCTTTTAAACAATAAAATTAATTGTTTTCATACTTTAAGACAATTTAATGGTTTAAGTGGCTATACAAAACCTGATGAAGGAGATTATTTTGTAGCAGGACACTCTAGCACTTCTATATCTTTAGCGGTAGGAGCTTGTAAAGCCATAAAATTAAAAAATGAAGATCGCTTACCTGTAGTTTTAATAGGGGATGGTGCACTAAGTGCAGGAATGGCGTATGAAGCTTTAAATGAGCTCGGCGATAGAGAATATCCTTGTGTAATTATTTTAAATGATAATGAAATGAGTATTTCAAAACCAATAGGTGCTATATCAAAATATCTTTCTCAGGCAATGGCAACGCAGTTTTATCAAAAATTTAAAAAACGCATAGAAAATCTTTTGGAGTATTTTCCTCAAGGTGCATCTTATATGGCAAAACGCTTCGAAGAAAGTCTTAGGCTTATTACGCCAGGACTTTTGTTTGAAGAATTAGGGCTTGAATATATAGGTCCTATAGATGGACATAACTTAAATGAGATTATTAATGCATTAAATCAAGCTAAAGCGATGAATAAACCTTGTGTGGTCCATGCGCAAACTATAAAAGGGAAAGGTTTTGCTTTAGCCGAAGGTAAAAATGCAAAATGGCATGGAGTTGGTGCTTTTGATAGAAATAACGGGGAAAGTCTAAAACAGAATTCAAATGCAAGATCTGCTACCGAAATTTTTTCAAATACTCTTTTAAAATTAGCTCAAAAATATGACAATATAGTCGGTGTTACAGCAGCTATGCCAAGCGGAACAGGACTTGATAAACTTATAGAAAAATATCCAGAGCGTTTTTGGGATGTAGCTATTGCAGAACAACATGCAGTTACTTCAATGGCTGCTATGGCAAAAGAAGGTTTTAAACCATTTATTGCTATTTATAGCACATTTATGCAAAGAGCTTATGATCAAGTAATCCATGATTGTGCGATTATGAATTTAAATGTAGTTATTGCTATGGATAGGGCTGGAATTGTGGGTGAAGATGGAGAAACTCATCAAGGAATTTTTGATGTAAGTTTTTTAAGTGCTATACCTAATGTAACCATAGCTGCTCCAAGAGATGAAGCAATGATGCAAAAAATTATGGAATATGCTTATTTTCATCAAGGTGTTTTTGCTTTTCGTTATCCTAGAGGAAATTTTTTATTAAGCAATGAATTTACTTCTTGTGAAATTAATCTAGGAAAAGCTCAAATTTTATCTAAAACGCAAAGCGATAGAGTATTTTTAGGTTTTGGACAAGGAGTGGGTAAAGCAAAGTTTGTTTTAGATGAGCTTGGAAAAGACTATGCGAGTTTAGTGGATCTAGTTTTTATCAAACCTATAGATGAGGAACTCTTAAGGCAATTAGCACAAAATACAAAAATTTGGTTTATTTTTTCAGATAGTGTTAAAATAGGTGGTGTAGGTAGTATAATAGCAAATTTTTTACAAAATGAAAATTTACACCATATAAAGTTAGTCAGTTTCGAATATGATGATCATTTTATAACACATGGTAAAACTAGTGAAGTGGAAGAATCTTTAAAACTTGATATAAATTCAATATGTCAAAAAATTAAATTTTATTAAGAGATAAAAAATATCCTTTAATATAATTATTTTTTTATAAAAAAATTGTTATACTAAACAAAAAAATATTTGGAGAATTATTATGGAACTTATTCAAATGCTTAAAAATTGTGATTTAAAAGCTACTCCACAAAGACTTTGTATTTTAAAAATTTTACAACGCCATGAGCATCCTAATATTGAATCTTTATACGAAAGCATAAAAGAAGAATATCCATCAATTTCTTTGGCAACCGTATATAAAAATTTAAATACTTTAAAAGAGCAAGGTTTAGTAGTAGAAATTAATACCCCAAATCAAAAAACTTGTTATGATATTTATGAATATCCTCATATTCATGTAATCTGTAGCAAATGTAATTATATAGAAGATGTGTGCTATGAAGATAGTGGTCTTAGCAAGTATCAAGAAGATCTTGAGAAAAAAATTGGAAATATTATTGATTATTTAGGTGTATTTGCTTATGTAAATGGTTGTAAAGCTTGTAAAAAATAAAATGGTTTGTGAAGTTCAAAGACGCTTTTTACTCCCAAATGATGATTTTTTAAAAATTTTAAATAATGAAAAAATTGCCTATTCTAAAGATAAAATACGCGTTTTTTTTACGCGTATAAATCCTTTTTGTGATATTAAATATAAAAAAATAAATCAAAATTATTATCGGTTTTCACTTTATAAGTTACATGATATTTTAGATAAAAAAACTTATGAAATTTCTAAAAAAGATTTTCAACACCAATATAAAAAAGCTATAGGAAATATTATCAATAAAACTAGAATCTGTTTTGAAATTAATGAATTAAAATTTTATATTTATAAATTTAGAGATAATTTGCAAGATTTGGTGATTTTAAAGATTATTTTTCCTACTTTTGAAAAGGCAAAACATTTTAGTTTACCTCATTTTTTTAAAAATTACAAAGAAATTACAGACAATGAAAAATTTTATACCAAAAATTTAGCATTATATGGAGATTTTTCAAAAATTTTTAATAGCACTAAAATTATTAAAATTTTAGATAAGCAAGAAGATATTGATTTAAATTTTCCAAGTCAGATTCAAAGTTTTGTAGCTTGTAAAATTTTACTTTTCGTTCTTTTAAAAAGATTAAAAAATGATAAAATCCAATTTTTACAAAATGTAAATGTAAATTCTATTAAACAATTCTCTTTAAACCTTTATCAAATTAATATTTTTTTAGAAATTTTCCATAATATTTTTGAAAAAAACATTATGGAAAAACTTAAAAATATTTTTTTGGCATTAGCAGAGCAAATTGATGTAGATAAAACATATGAAATTGATTTGGAAAAATATGTTTTTATTTTAAGTGGAAAAAAAATAGAGAATATCTTTTTAGATATAGATTTTATTTTAAAAAATGATTGTGAATTTTATCAAGGTGAAAGAGATCAAATTTTAAAGTCTTTGGTGGCCTTTAAACTAAGAAAAGAATTAGTTTTTTTAAAGAAAAAAATTGTAAAATCCCAATCAAATATTGAAAAAGAAATAGATAAAATTAATTTTTTATTATGTAATTTTGCAACAATGTTTGAAGAAAAAAGTATCAATAAATTAAAATTATATTTTAGATATAATAAATTAGAAAATATTCTTCTTAATTGTAATAAAACAATTAAAAAAATCAATAAAAGTATCATTAAGTTAAAAATATATAGTTAGGATAAATATGCAAAAGCAAGAAAAAATAGTTAAAATGTTTGATGATATAGCACCAACTTATGATAAAACTAATAGAATTTTAAGCTTTGGAAGTGATGTGAGTTGGAGAAAAAAAGCTTGTTTAGGTGTTTTTAAGTATTCTAACAATGAACTTGATATTATAGATATAGCTTGTGGAACAGGCGATATGATCATAGAGTGGCAAAATCAAGCTTTAAAATCAAATAAAAATATTATTAATATCAAAGGTATAGACCCAAGTATAGGTATGCTTGAAGTGGCGAAGAAAAAAATCCCAAATGCAACTTTTATACAGGCAAAAGCACAAGAGCTTCCACTTGAAAATGAAAGTGCAGATATCATAAGTATAAGTTATGGCATACGCAATGTAGTAGATAGGAAAAAAGCTATAAAAGAATTTGCAAGAGTATTGAAAAAGAATGGTATTTTACTTGTACTTGAATTTACAAAAAGGGAGCAAGGTGGTTTTATAGCAACTTGTAGAGATTTTTATTTAAAAAATATTTTGCCAAAAATAGGCGGTTTTATCAGTAAAAATTATAGTGCATATGAGTATTTACCAAATTCTATAGAAGATTTTTTAAGCAAAGAAGACTTTATTGAAGAATTGAAAGAATATTTTGAAATGCTAGAGTATAAAAGCTTTAGTTTTGGTGTTTGCTCTATGTTTATTGCAAGAAAAAAATGAAAGTTTCAGAACTTAATTTAAAAGCTAAAAGTTTATTGGAATTTCATCTTGATGATATAGAATTAAGTGGGGAAGTTTCTAAAATAACTATTCATAATTCAGGGCATTGGTATTTTGACTTAAAAGATGAAAAATCAAGTATAGCTTGTGTGATGTTTAAAGGCTTTAATCAATTTGTTCAAGCTAAACCTAAAGTGGGTGATATGCTTGATCTTAGAGGTTATGTGAGTTTATATGAAGCAAGTGGAAGGTATCAATTTATTGCTAAAAGTATGCAAAAAACAAGTTTTGGAGATTTAGAGGCTAAATTTTTAGCTTTAAAAGAAAAGCTTGAAAAAGAAGGCTTGTTTGATACAAATTCTAAAAAAAGTATTGTTAAATTTCCTAAAAAAATAGGCATAATCACTTCTTTTACTTCAGCGGCTTTACAAGATATGTTAAAACTAATTTCGCAAAAAGAATACAATCTTTGCAAAATAACTATTTTTAATACACTCACTCAAGGACAAAGTGCTCCAAATTCTTTAATAAATGCTTTAAAAAAAGCTGATGAGTATGAATTTGATGCAATCATTTTAGCAAGGGGTGGTGGAAGTAGGGAAGATTTGTTTTGTTTTAATGATGAAGAATTAGCAAGATGTATTTTTTCTCTAAAAACGCCTATTGTTTCTGCTATTGGGCATGAGATAGATTATGTTATTAGTGATTTTGTAGCAGATTTAAGAGCACCAACTCCAAGTGCAGCTATTGATATGATTTTTCCAAATAAGTTAAGTTTAGAGCAAGGACTTGATGAGCTTAGTATGCATTTAAAAAATCAAATATTAAACCATCTTAAATTATATCAAAATAAAGTTGATTATTTACAAAATTTAGCCAAAGCTAAGTCTTTAGAAAATGCTTTTTTTCTTAAAAAACAAAAGCTTGATTTTTTACAAAGTCAATTAGAGAGCATTTTAAATTTAAAATTATTAAATTATGAAAATAAACTTGGTAATTTTGAAGAACTTTTAACTCAACATAAAATTTTTTTTGATAAAAGCAAAAATTTGATAAATTTACAAAAAGATGGCAAAAATATCTCTCTTGAAAAGCTAAAAAAAGGAGATATTATAAAACTTTGCTCTATAAATAAGAGTAAAGAGGCTCAAATACTATAAAAAGGAGAGAAAATGAGAGTAATGAATTTTAGTGCAGGTCCTTCAAATTTGCCTGATGAGGTTTTAAAAGAAGCACAAGAACATTTGTTTGATTATCATGGTAAAGGCTTTTCTATTATGGAAGTTTCTCATCGCGGAAAGGTTTTTGAAGAAGTTCATTTTGAAGCCATTAAAATGGCAAAGGAGCTTTATGATGTAAATGATGATTATGAAGTACTTTTGATGCAAGGTGGAGCTAGTTTACAATTTGCTATGATACCTATGAATTTATATATAGGTGGGGTTTGTGAATTTGCTAATACTGGAGTTTGGACTAAAAAGGCTATAAAAGAGGCTGAAATTTTAGGAGTAAATACAAAAATAGTAGCAAGTAGTCAAGAAAGTGAATTTGATTATATTCCGCAATTTGAATTTAGTGATAATGCAGATTATGCTTATATATGTTCTAATAATACTATTTATGGAACCCAATATAAAGAATATCCAAAAACTAAAAGTCCTTTGATAATTGATGCTTCTAGTGATTTTTTCTCTAAAAAGATAGATTTTTCTAATATTGCTATGCTTTTTGGTGGAGTGCAAAAAAATGCTGGAATTTCAGGACTTGCATGTGCATTTATCCGTAAAGATATGATAGAGCGTAGTAAAAATAAAAATATACCTAGCATGTTAAAATATAGTGTTTATGCTGAAAATAATTCTTTATTCAACACTCCTGCAACCTTTGCTATATATATGTTTAATCTTGAAATGAAATGGCTTTTAAATCAAGGTGGCTTAGAAAAAATCAATGAACAAAACATACAAAAGGCTAAAATTTTATATGATGTGATTGATGAGAGTAATGGTTTTTATAAAGGTCATGCTAAAAAAGAAGATAGATCGCTAATGAATGTTAGTTTTAATATAGCTCATGATAGAAATTTAGAACCAATTTTTGTAAAAGAAGCTGAAGAAAATGGTATGATAGGGCTTAAAGGACACAAAATACTAGGTGGAATTCGTGCAAGTATTTATAATTCTATCAGTGTTGAAAAAGTTCAAAAGTTAAGTGAATTTATGAGGTTTTTTATTGGAAAACATGCTTAAGATACTTTCATTTATAACAAGAAATTATAAATAAATTATTATAATAGAGATTTCACTAATATAAAAATGTTTATATTAGTGAAAATATATTTTACTTAGATTGAAAACTCAAAGTAGCTGTTAGTTGTAAAGTGTCACCATATCTATCTAGATTATATGGAATTTTTATATTTGCAGCTATAATTTGTAATCTTTCTTTTGGTTTTGTTAGTGTTATTGTTGCTATGCCGTTATCGTTTGTTGTAATATTTTCAATATCATCATTTTGATCTTCAAACTCTACCCCTTTTATTGGTTTTCCATCTAATAAAACTTGTAATTTGAGCTTGTCTCCTTCTTTTAGTATTAATGGATTTTGCAAAGGAATAATTTCAAATTTTAATCCCAAAGGTTTATTAGATCCTTCATTCCAACTAAAAATACTTTTTCCCATTTTAAATATTTTTCTTGTTTGAACAACTTCGTTTGCTCCGGCAATATCAGTTATTTGCGATCTATTTTGCGCGTAGTGTTTGCCATTTCTTGTAAAGGTATAATATCCAAAATCATAATTAATACTTGCTACAGCAGGTGTTCCATCTATGAAAATTTTATCGTTTTGGTAGTCATATCCTGCTTTTAGTAGTTTCCCTTTTGAATCTTTTGCACTAATTCCAAAAATTCTATCAGGTTGATATTGGCCCCAATGATCATCAGCCCAAAAACCTACTTTATATCCATCATTAGTTTGCATTGGAAAAAATTGATGTGCTAAAGCAGAACTAGTAATAAAAAATCCTAAAAAAACAATTTTTGAAAATTTCATTTTCTGTCCTTTAAATTAATTTTGATAATCATTATATAATATTTTAATTTATATGATTCTTAAAATTAATTTGAATAATAAAGAAGTATTTTATTTTACTTATGTAAAATATAAAATTCATTTTTAAATATAGGGAAAATTATGGATGATAATATAAATATCATTGGTGCTAAAGAAAATAACCTCAAAAATATAAATTTAAAAATTCCAAAAAATAAACTTATAGTTTTTACAGGACTTAGTGGAAGTGGTAAATCAACTTTGGCATTTGATACACTTTATGCAGAAGGACAGCGTCGATATATAGAAAGCTTGAGTGCTTATGCAAGGCAGTTTTTAGATAAAGTTGGTAAGCCAAATGTCGATAAAATAGAAGGTCTAACCCCTGCTATTGCTATTGATCAAAAAACAACTTCTAAAAATCCTCGATCAACCGTTGGAACTATCACTGAAATTTATGATTATTTAAGACTTTTATATGCAAGAATTGGAGTGCAGCATTGTCATCAATGTGGACAAAAAATTTCATCTATGAGTGCAGCAGATATTGTAGGAGAGATTCTAAAGCTTCCAAAAGGAGCAAAAATTATCATTTATGCTCCTTTGATTAAAGAAAAAAAAGGAACTTTTGCCGATCTTTTGGAGAATTTAGTAGCAAAAGGTTATGTAAGAGCACAAATTGATGGGGTTTTGACTCGTCTTGATGAGGATATTGAACTTGCTAAAACCAAAAAGCATACAATAAAACTTGTGATAGATAGACTTGAGGTGCAAGAAGATATGCTAGCAAGACTTGCAAGCGATATAGAAAAAGGTCTTAGTGAGAGTTTTGGCGAAGTGGAAATTGAAGTTTTAAATAGTGAAGAATTAAATATAGCTAAGCATTTTCATTATAGTGAGCATAATGCTTGTTTTGATTGTAAAATTTCTTTTCCTTTACTTGAACCTTTGAGTTTTTCTTTTAACTCTCCAAAAGGAGCTTGTTCAAGTTGTGATGGTCTTGGCATAAGATACACGCTTGATATGAAAAAGCTTATTAATGAAGAATTGAGTTTAGAAACAGGAGCCATAAAACTTTTATACGGATTTAATAAAAGTTATTATTATAAGTTTTTAATGGCCTTTTGTGAGCAAAATGATATAAGAGTGAAAATTCCTTATAGTGAGTTAAGTGAAGAAGAAAAGCGTCTAGTGCTTTATGGTAATGCGAAAGAAATTAACTTTTTATGGAAAAGACATAGATTAAATCGTAAATTTGAAGGTGCTGTAAAATATGCTTATGAAATGCTAAAAGATGAAAAAGATTTAAGTGAATATATGAGTGAAAAAATTTGCAAAGATTGTGGAGGTCATCGTTTAAGAGCTGAAAGTTTAGCAGTTAGAGTGGCTGATAAAAATTTAGGTGAAATTTTAGATATGAGTATAGAAAATGCTACAGCCTTTTTTTTTAATGAAGATAATTTCTCTTATTTGAACGAGCAAGAAAAGTTAATTGCTAAACCTATTTTTAAAGAAATTAATGAAAGATTATTTTTTCTTTATGATGTAGGACTTGGGTATTTGTCTTTAGGAAGAGATGCGAGGACAATTAGTGGTGGAGAAGCTCAAAGAATTCGTATAGCATCTCAAATTGGTAGTGGTTTAAGTGGAGTGATGTATGTTTTAGATGAACCAAGCATTGGTTTGCATGAGCGAGATACTGCAAAACTTATTAAAACTTTGAGAAATCTTCAACAAAAAGGCAATACTTTAATCGTAGTAGAACATGATAAAATGACCATAGAAGAAGCAGATTTTATTGTAGATATTGGACCAAATGCTGGTTCATTTGGCGGTGAAGTGGTTTTTAGTGGCACTTATAAAGAATTGTTAAAAAGCAAAAGTCAAACAGCACTTTATATGAGTGGTAAAAAGCAAATTGCTCATCAAAAAAATAGAGAACAAAAAGAATTTATAAGTTTAAAAGATGTGAGTATTAATAATATCCAAAATTTAAGTGTAAATTTTCCATTACATAATCTAGTGGCAATTACAGGTGTTTCAGGAAGTGGAAAAAGTTCATTAATCTTACAAACCTTACTTCCTTTTGCAAAAGAAGAGCTTAACCGCGCTAAAAAAGTTAAAAAACTAAGTGGAGTGAAAATAGAAGGTTTGGAAAAACTTGATAAGGTGATTTATCTTGATCAAAGTCCTATAGGACGCACTCCGCGTTCAAATCCTGCTACCTATACAGGTGCTATGGATGAAATTCGTAATCTTTTTGCAGCTACTAAAGAAGCTAAAATGCGAGGCTATAAAGCAGGGCGTTTTTCTTTTAATGTAAAAGGTGGAAGATGTGAAAAATGTAGTGGCGATGGAGAGATTAAAATAGAAATGCATTTTTTGCCTGATGTAATGGTAACTTGTGATGTATGTAATGGTAAAAGATATAACGATGCTACTTTGGAAATTAAATACAAAGGTAAAAGTATAGCTGATGTTTTAAATATGAGTATTATTGAAGCAAGTGAGTTTTTTACTTCTGTGCCAAAAATAAGACAAAAATTAGATACTTTGGTAAAAGTTGGGCTTGATTATCTTACCTTAGGACAGAATGCGACTACTTTAAGTGGTGGGGAAGCACAGCGTATCAAACTAGCTAAAGAGTTAAGTAGAAGTGATACAGGAAGAACTCTTTATATACTTGATGAGCCTACAACAGGGCTTCATTTTGAGGATGTTAATAAACTCATTTTGGTTTTGCAACATTTAGTTGATCTTGGAAATAGCGTGTTTGTAATAGAGCATAATTTAGATGTGATTAAAAATGCTGATTATATCATCGATATGGGACCTGAAGGTGGAGTTAAAGGTGGTAAGGTTATAGCTAAAGGTAGCGTGAAAGATCTTGCTAAAAATCACAAAAAAACCGGTTCTTATACAGGATATTATTTAAATTTAGAACTTAATAATAGCAAAAATAAATTTGATTAAAAAGAAAAAATGATGTGAAATAAATTTTTTGTGTAATTATTGATTTTATAGTTTTATTTTTATGAGAAATTTATTAGAAATTTTAAAAATAAATTAGCTAATAAATTTTAAGAAATTTAAAATTATCAAAAGTATAAAAATTAAGTTATATGAGCTATATAAATATAGATAAAGATTTAACAATTAATATCTTGAAATTATATGGATGTTTATTGTGTTTTGTTTATCAGAAGTAGTAAATTTTTGAGTTTTTATTGTGAAGTTTATTTTTCAAAAGAGTATTATTAAAGGAATTGGTTGGTAATGGCTATTGTATGTTTGATATTAAAGATGATATCTTAAGAAAAATTAACAAGTATTAAAACGAAATATCAAAAATTCCTGCCACGAAAGGGCAGGAAAAATTATAAAGGATTTTTATAAGTTTTTATAATATCTTTCTTGTCATTTGTGCGATCTAAAATATAAATGACATCATTTTTTATAGCTAGGGATTTTGGATTATCAAGTCCTTGTATCTCATAAGCATCAATTATTTTTGCATTTTTATAATCAATTACAAGTAATGTGCTGTAATTTAAACTTAATGCTAACATTTTATCTTCGAAAATATCTGCACCTACTATATAGTAATCATTGATATTTCTATTATCTTTGAGCTTTAATTTTTCACTAACCTCAAGTATTTTCTCTCCGCTTAGTAAATAGTCTTTAGTACTTGCATAAGACAATACAAGCTTTTTACTAAATTTGTTTGGTATGGTAATTAAATACAAAAATTGACCATCATTGGCATAAGAGTGTATATAATTTTGCTTTGCTCTTATAGTTAAAATATATTTTCTTGAAGGCTCAAACCAATTTTCATTCTTTTTGGTATAAAATGCAGGTGCTATGCCTTTTGTGGTTTCTTTAAAAGTTTGCCATTCTAGCATTTCATCAATTACTTCATCTGTTTTTTCTATTCCTGTAAAAGTTTTATTTGAAGCACCTAATACAAATTTATTACCTATAAATGTTGCATCTACGATATATCTCATATCGTTTCCATTGGTTTTATCAAATAAAACAAAACCACTAGATTGTTTAAAATCTTTAGTATATGATACCGCCATTTCATTGGTTACAAGAGCAAATTCATTGCTATTTTTATTATATGCTATAGCATTAATATGTTTAAATTTTATCAATTCTGGTATTTCAATATTATAAGTATTTAGTAGTTCTAATTTTTTTGAAATTTCAAAAGCGCCATTTGAAGTATTTTTGTCAAAATGTAGGTTTTTTGGCTCTACTAAATCTTTGATAAAAACATCTTCTGGAACATTTTTACCTAAAAGGTTGAATTTGCTAAGTCTGCTCCAAACTTCTGTAGTCCAAGTTTTACTCATGATGCTCATATCAAATGTTAAACGATCAGGATTTGATTTTCCTGTATAAGGAGGCAAACCATTGATTATTAAAGCTTGGAAAGCATTAGAACATACAACTATAAAAGATATAACTATAACAAATTTTGAATAGGCATTTAAAGGTTTAACTTTAATTTCTTTATTAGCAAGATCTTCCATCATTGAGCTATTTTTTCGTATAAATAACAAAGCAAGCCCCATTACTATAACAACACACCAATACACAACAACAGCCCAAGTATAAGTATGTGCTCCTACTAATTTATCCCCTAAACCTATACCAATATCTCTTTGCCACCAACTAGCCGTATGACGAATTCCCATATAAATCCCATATCCTGCAAATAAAAACACACATACAATATATTTTATTTGAGGACCATAACGCAATATAAGCATTCCAAGCACACCAATTATAATCATACCAATACGCTCAAACCAACAAAGCGTACAAGGGGATTCATTATGGAAATATCCTAAATACATATTTGCAAAACCTACTGGTATAGCTAAAATAAGTAAAACAGCGGTAGTCATAAAAAGATAAAAATATTGATCATTTTTGTTTAAATAAGTATTCATAATTCTTACCTCTTTCTTACCAATTGCCACTTGGGATAATAGAATCAAAGCTTGCAACTAAATACATAAAATAGTTTAGCAAGGCTCCACATAGAAAAATTCCAAAAATCAATTTTTCTTTTTCTGGTTTAATCAAAATCAATAAAATTGAAATTGCAAGTAAAACAAGTATAGTAAATTCCAAAATAACTCCTTTTTATTTTTATAAAATATTATTAAAATAATAATTAAACTATTATAAACTAAAAATAATCCAAATAAGTTTCAACCATAAATTTCACCTTTTTTATACTCATAAATACTTTGCATATCCTTATCACCTCTTCCTGAAAGATTTATGATTATTACACTTTTTTTCTTTAAAGTAGGACAAAGCTTTTCTAAGTAAGCTAATGCATGTGAGCTTTCAATAGCAGGTATAATACCTTCTTCTTTACATAATAATTTTAACGCATTAATGCACTCATCATCATTAATAGCATGATAACTTGCTCTTTTGCTTTCTTGTAAATATGCATGTAAAGGGCCTATTCCAGGGTAATCAAGTCCAGCAGAAATACTAAAGGTGTGAGCAACGTTTCCTTTATCATCTTGTAAAACTTTGGTTTTCATACCATGGATAATACCTTCTTTGCCTTTAGTAAGCGTGGCTGCATGATAAGGTGTATCTTTTCCTAAACCTGCTGCTTCAACACCTATGAGCTTAACTTTTTCATCTTTTAAAAATGCATGAAAAATTCCAGCAGCATTGCTACCACCTCCAGCTGCTGCTATGATATAATCTACTTTTTTATTTAATTTTTTAAGTTGTATTTTGCATTCTTTACCTATAATGCTTTGAAAATGTGCAACAATTTGTGGATAAGGATAAGGTCCCACCGCACTTCCTACTACATAAAATACTTCTTTGGTATTTTTAACCCAAAAATTTAAAGCCTCATTAACCGCATCACTTAAAGTTTTACTTCTGCTTTCTACCGCATGAACTTTTGCTCCTAAAAGCTCCATTTTATAGACATTTAAAGCCTGTCTTTTTACATCAATAGCTCCCATAAATATCTCGCACTCAAGTCCTAAAAGTGCTGCTGCAGTAGCAGTTGCAAGCCCGTGTTGTCCTGCTCCAGTTTCTGCAATAATTTTTTTCTTATTCATTTTCTTTGCTATTAATGCTTGAGCTATGGCATTATTGATTTTATGAGCTCCTGTGTGAGTTAAGTCTTCTCTTTTTAAATAAATTTCATGATTATAAAGTTTGCTTAAATTTTTAGCATGATATAAAGGGGTAGGTCTTCCTACATAATTAGTTAAGAGCTCTTTTAATTTTGTATTAAAATCTTTATCTTTTTTGAATTTTAAAAAAGCTTTTTCTACTTCATCCAGTGCTATTTTTACCTCATTTGGCACAAATTGCCCACCAAATTTTCCATAATATTTTTTCATAGTATTTCCTTAAAAATGATTAATAATTTAAAATCAAAAATGATTAACTAAAAACTAAAAATGTAAAATAAAAATGATTAAAAATGTAGTGGCAGGCTTAACGCCAAGAAAAAGAAGCTTTATTAAATGAGTATTCTAAATTTAATTTAGAAAAATTTTTCCTTTCCATGATTTTTCCTTTAAAAATTATCAAATGACTTTACATTCTAAGATAATTATTATTAAAAATTCTTTAAAATTAATAGTTTAGAAAATAAATACCAAGAAATTTTAAATGTTTGATTTTTTGTATAATGATATAAGTTATATAGGGCTTTTTATAGTATGTTTTCTCTCTAGCACGCTTTTACCTATGGCAAGTGAAGCTTTTGTGCTTGTTTTTGTAAAATTAGATTTTAATGCTTATATGGTTTTATTTGTCGCAAGCTTGGGAAATACTTTAGGTTGTTTGAGTACCTATGCTTTAGCTTATTTTGGAGAGAGTCAAATTTTAGAAAAATATTTTAAAGGCTCTTTGTGTAAATTAGAAAAAATCAATGCAAACTTTAAAAAATTTGGGTCTTTGTATGCCTTTTTTACCTTTTTACCCATAGTGGGGGATCTTTTTGCGCTAGGCCTTGGATTTGCTAAGTATTCTTTTTTAAAAGCAAGTATTTTTATAGCCTTGGGTAAATTAAGTCGTTATGCTTTTGTAATTTTCATAGCAAATTCCATTTGAAAGTCTTGATTTTAAAAGACTTAAAAGTTTAGCATTATTAATATCTTTTAAAACTTTTATGGTGTTTTTTAGCTCGTGATTTTTCATAGGCATTTTTGCATCTTTAAAACATCTTATAGAGCTTCCTCTAGCAAAAGTACTATCACAAACAACATCTACTAAATACTCATCAAAACTTGCTAAATTTGGATTAAGCATGTAAGCAATAGTTAATGCATCATGTATCCATGTGCCATTTGTACCTCTTGTTTTACTTGCATAATCAATCCAAACTCTTAAAGTTTGCACTAAAAAATCACAAAGAGGATTTTGATTTTCTAAAGCATTTAAATCTTCATGTGTGAGCATAGTTTGCATTGTTGCATTATAAGGAACAAGAGTGATTTTAGCTCTTGAGTTTAAAACTATGCTAGCGGCTTCAGGATCAAAGCCAAAATTTGTATCTTTGATATGATAAGGCATATCAAAACTTCCACCCATAATAAAAATTTCTTTCACATTTTTATCAAAGTCTTTAAAAAGTTTCATAGCTATAGCTATGTTTGTTAAAGGTCCTATAGCACAAATTGAAATTTCACCTGGATTTTGCATGATAAGTTCGCCCATTTTCATACAAGCATTTGGATTTATGTTTTCTAAGATTTTTATAGGTTTTATATGATCCCAAAGATGAGTAAGTTTAAACTCTTCTACGCTTTTATCTAGTCTTTGTCTCCAAAAATGACTATCCTCATATAAAGCTTCATGAGCACCTAAATACAAAGGTATGTCTAGATCAAGCTTATTTAATAAGTCTTTAGCAACGCTGTAAGCGGTTAAAGCTTGTACATTTCCACTTAAAGTGCTAATCATTTCAAGTTTGATTTCTTTGGAGGCTAAAATAAGTCCAAGGGCTAAACCATCATCAGTATTAGCCCCTGCTATGCCATTGCCTATATCAGTATCTAAAATAAGGCGTATCATATTGCATCTTCTATTAAATTTAAATCCCTGCCTCTAGTTTCTGGTGCAAAAAAAGTTGTGATAAAACCAATGCCTGCGGTGATAACAAAATACAAGGCTATTGGCCACCAAGTGCCATAATAAGCAAGTAAAGCTGAAGCTATCATAGGAGCGGTCCCTCCTGAAAGTATTGAGCCAAACTCTTTTGCTAGTGCCATTTTGGTATAGCGATTTTTTGCTCCAAAAAGTTCTACACCCCATGCAGCTTGCACGCCAAAAATCCCTAAAGATGCCAAAGACATACCTATGATGATGGTTAAAATCACGATAATTTCATTTTTACTATCAAGTAACATAAAAGCAGGAAAGGCATAAAGCATTAAAAGCAAGCAAAAAGTTCTATAAGTAATGCGTCTTCCAAATTTATCACTCAAATACCCTGCTAAAGGTATAACTAAAAATCCTACCAAAGAAGCGATAACAACAGCAGTTGTGGCAACTGATTTATCAAGAAGTAAAATTTTAGTTACATAACCTACTATAAATCCTTGTGCTAGATAAGAAGGACCATTTTCACCTATCCTTATGCCTACCATGGTCCAAAATGCGCGACTTTTTTGCCAAAAAGTTCTTTCATCTTTTTTCATATGAATTTCATTTTCATGACGAATTTTTAGCATTAGTTCTTTTTGTTTTTCAAAAACAGGGGTTTCTTTTACATTTAAACGCATATAAACAGCAAAAAGTGCTATGAAAATACTTCCTATAAAAGGAATTCTCCACCCCCATTCTTTAAAATTAGCATCATCCATACTTGTAACTAAAAGCCATACAAAAGCTGCAAGCAAGGTTCCGCTATTTGATCCAAGAGCAATGATAGAAGAGATTAAACCTCTATGCTTGCTGGGAGCATATTCTCCAAGCATAACGGTCCCACCTGAAAGTTCAGCACCTGCACCAAAGCCTTGCATAAAACGCAAAATAACCAAACATATAGGGGCCCAAATTCCAATTACTGCATAACTTGGTATAAAACCAATTAAAGTAGTTGAAATACCCATTAATGCAATGGTGCTCATTAATACATTTTTTCTTCCGTATTTATCTCCTAAATATCCAAAAAATAAAGCCCCAATAGGTCTAGCAATAAAACCTATTCCATAAGTAACAAAACTAAGCAATAACGCTATAACAGGAGTTTGTTCAGGAAAGAAAACTTCTGAAAAAATAGTAGCTGCAGCTAAGCCATAAAGCGCAAAATCTGCATATTCCATAGCAGTTCCTAGCCAACACGAAAATACAGCCTTTTTAAAAGATTTTTTTCCTTGTGGTGTTTGAAAATTTTCATCCGCGATTGATTTTGTTTGCAAGATTAAACCTTTATTTTGATTTTTCAAAATAGTAATTCTATCTAAAATGTCTAAAATATAAATTTAAACTTTTTACCGATTTTTAAATAAATTTGGGTGATAATTATTATTAATTTTTTAACATAGGAAAAAAATGAAAACTTTGACAATAATTGATACTTTTGGCTTTTTCTTTAGGCTTTTTTATGCATTGAAGGGTTTAAAAAATTCAAAAGGTGAGCCCAGTAATATGATCAGTGGTTTTGCTAATTTTATTTATAGCTTGAAAAATGAACATCCTAGCGATATGATTATTTTTGCTCTTGATAGTAAAGGAAAAACTTTTAGAAGCGAAATAGATCCAAATTATAAAATCAACCGCACTCCACCTCCACCTGATTTATTAGTTCAAATTCCAATTTGCATTCAAATGATAGAAAAAATGGGTTTTTCAAGCTTTTCTTGTGAAGGGTATGAAGCTGATGATATCATCGCATCTTTAGTTAAAGAGTGCGAAGATAAGGATATTTTTATAAGAATTATCACTCAAGATAAGGATTTATATCAACTTATAAAAGATGATAAAGTTAGTATTTATAGTCCTATTTCAAAAAATGATTATAATGAAGCAGGATGTTTAGAAAAATATGGGGTAAAACCTAGTCAAATAAGAGATTTTCTAGCACTTTGTGGAGATAGTTCAGATAATATTCCAGGGGTAAAAGGAATCGGAGCTAAGGGTGCTAAGAATTTACTAGATGAGTTTGAAAGTATTGAAGGAATTTATGAAAATTTAGCCTTAGTGCGTAATGATAGAAGTAGAAATTTACTTCTTGAGGGTAAAGAAAATGCCTTCTTAAGTAAAAAACTTGCTTCTTTATATGAAGATTTAAATGTAAAAAATATGCTTTTAAATTGTGAATATCCAAAAGATGAACCATTGCTTAAGATTATGGATATTTTAGAATATTATGAATTAAATACTTTATTAAAAAAACTACGCACTAATCCTATTAATAAAGGTAAAAATTTAGGATTTAATGCAAGATTGATTTTAGATGAAAAAGAATTATTTACAATTTTAGAAAAAATTGATAAGCAAAGCATTGTTGCTTTTGATACAGAAACTACAGGCTTAGATACCAAAGAAGCAAAGATAGTAGGATTTAGTTTTTGTTTTCATGAAAGTGAAGCCTTTTATGTACCACTTGCACATGATTACTTAGGAGTTTGTGAGCAAGTTTCTATGCAAGCGGCTAAAAAAGGTATAGAAAAAATTTATCAAAGCATGGTAATAGGTCACAATCTTAAATATGATTTTGAAATCATAAAAAATAATTTTAGCTTGGTTCCTCCAAAAAATTATGCTGATACTATGATACTTGCGTGGCTTAAAGAGCCAAGTTTGCGTGTAAATATGGATGATTTAGCAAAAAGATTGTTTGATTATGAGACTTTGCATTTTGAGGATTTAGTAAAAAAAGGGGAAAATTTTGCAGGGGTTGATGTAGAAAAAGCTTGTAAATATGCTGCTGAGGATGCTTATATTACTTTGAGATTTTATTTGTATTTTTTGAAAAATTTAGAAAAACCTTTGTTTGATCTTGCACAAAAAAGTGAATTTGAATTTATAAAAGTACTTATAATGATGGAGAATAATGGTATTAAACTTGATACTCAAAAACTTGAAAATTTAATGCAAAGTTTTAATCAAGATATAAAAATACTTAGTGAAAAAATATATGATTTAGCGGGTGAAAAATTTAATATTAATTCTCCTAAGCAAGTAGGGGATATTTTATTTGAAAAGCTTAAATTACCAAGTGGTAAAAAAAGTAAAACAGGTTATTCTACCGATGAAAAGGTTTTAAATGCTATTTTAGATACTCATCCAATTATCAAAGAAATTTTAGCTTACAGAGAGCTTGCAAAATTAGTTTCTACTTATTGTGAACCTTTGTTAAAACTAGCTAAAAAAGATGATAACTCAAGAATTTATTCAAGTTTTTTACAAACAGGAACAGCTACAGGACGCCTTTCATCTAAAGATCCAAATTTACAAAATATTCCTGCACATGGCCAATATGCTAAAGATTATAAATCATGTTTTATAGCTAAAGAAGGTTTTAGTTTTATCTCTCTTGATTATTCGCAAATTGAACTTAGAATGCTTGCTCATTTTAGTGAAGATGAGAAATTGTTAGAAGCATTTTTTAATGATGAGGATATTCATGCAAAAACTGCTATTATGATTTTTAATCGTAGTGATTATGAAACAAGAAGTATTGCTAAAAGCATTAATTTTGGACTTATTTATGGAATGGGCTATAAAACTTTGAGTCAAAATTTAAAGATTGAAGCAAAATTAGCTAAAGAATATATAGAAAAATATTTTGAAAATTTTACAAGCATAAAAGCTTATTTTGAAAAAGTAAAAAATGAAGCTAAACAAAACGGATTTATAAAGACTCTATTAGGACGCAAGCGTTATTTTGACTTTGAAAATGCAAAACCAATGCAAGTTGCAATGTATGAAAGAGAGAGCATTAACTCTACACTTCAAGGTTCTGCTGCCGATATAATAAAACTTGCAATGATAGAAATTGCGAAAGATTTAGATGAAAACAAGTATTTGATTTTACAAATTCATGATGAGCTTATTTTTGAAGTAAAAGATGAATTTTGTCAAGATTTTGCAAAAAAAGCTAGTGATATTATGGAAAATATTGTAAAATTAAAAGTTAAATTGAAAACTTCATCAAGTATTGCCAAAAATTGGGGCGCATTAAAATAAGGAGAATAATTAATGGATCTTTCAACCATACTTGGGATGGTATTAGCTGTTGTTAGCATTTCTGTAGGGGATATATTAGAGGGTGGTAACCCTTTGCATGTTTTACATTTTAGTTCATTTTTGATTGTGGTTCCAACCGCAGCTTTTTGTGCAATGACTGCAACTCATAAAAAATTTGTTAAAGCAGCATATAAAGAATTAAAACTCGCATTTAAAGGTGCGGGTGTAAATTTAAGTCAAAGGATAGCTGAGCTTGTAGAATACTCTATTATAGCAAGAAGAGATGGGCTTTTGGCTTTAGAATCAAAAACAAATGAAATTGATAATGAGTTTTTAAAAGAAACTATGATGATGATGGTTGATGGTAAGAGTGTAGAAGAGATTAAAGAAAGTATGGAGATTCAAATAGAAGAAATGGAAGAGTATTATAAAGAAACTGCTGAATATTGGATTCGTTTTGGTGAGACTTGTCCTACTATGGGGCTTGTTGGTGCAGTTATGGGTCTTATGCTTGCGTTACAACTTCTAGATGATCCTCAAGCTATGGCAGCAGGTATTGCAGGTGCATTTACTGCAACAGTTACTGGAATTTTTGGTTCTTATGCTTTATTTGGTCCTTGGGGACATAAAATTAAAGCTAATGCTCATGAGTTGATTAAAGAAAGAATAGTTATCTCACATGCTATTGTAAGTATTGCAGAAGGTGCTAATCCTAGAGATTTAGAGGCTAAATTGTTTAATTATCTTGGGCAAGGTGAGCCTAGAATTTCACAATTTGATAAATAAGAGTTAGAAATGGGAAAAAAACATAAATGTCCAGAATGTCCAACAGGTGAAAGATGGGCTGTGCCTTATGCAGACTTTTTAAGTTTGCTTTTGGCACTTTTCATCGCTCTTTGGGCGATTTCTGAAAGCAATCCTGCTAAAACAGAAGCCTTAAAAACTGAATTTGTTAAAATTTTTGAATTTACTGCTTCGAATCCTTTAGAAAAAGAGAGTGAAGTTCATAATAAATATAGTGCTCCATCTAATGCCAATGTTGAAGAACTTGAAAAACTTAAAAAATTAAGTATTACTCAACAAGAAAACATAGAAAAATTAAAAGCAGCATTAGATCAAAGGGAAAATAATATAATTTTAAATTTGCCTGCAAGGGTTGAATTTGCTAGAGGTAGCATACAAATTGACTCAGCCGATGTGCAAGATTTTTTAAAGCGTATTGGTGAAGTATTAAAAAGAATGCCACCTCAAGCTCAAATAGAGCTTAGAGGTTATACCGATGCAAGTGATAAAGATCCTAAAAGAAATTTTGATTTAGCAAGCAAAAGAGCTCAAGTTGTAGCAGATTATTTGATTTCTAGAGGGATAAATCCAACTCAATTAATAATTGTCAGTTTTGGTGATAATTTTCCATTAACTACCAATAAAGAAGATGAAATAAATAATAGGGTCGAATTTTATATTCGTGTGGATTCATCAGATAATCAAACTAAAAAATCAGTATTAGATCAAATAGGGACTTTTAAACGATAAATAAAATATTATTTATCGTTTTTTCCTCCAAAACGAAGTAGTGCTGAACCCCAGGTAAAACCTCCGCCAAAAGCATCTAAAAGTATTAAAGAACCTTGCTTTAATCTACCATCTTCATAAGCATCATTTATAGCCATAGGTATAGAAGCAGCTGAAGTATTTCCATATTTTTGTACAGTAACTACACATTGTTGATCTTTAAAATTTAATTTTTCTTGAACGGCTTTAATAATTCTTAAATTAGCTTGATGAGGTATAAAAAGATCAATCTCATTTGCGTTGATATTATTTTTAGCTAAAATATTAATTACATCATTACTTAAAGTATTTACCGCGATTTTAAAAACTTCATTGCCTTTCATTTGCATAGAAAGTGGCATACAAATATTACTTTGTTGGGAGCGTTGAGTCATTAATAAATCACCAAATTCACCATCACTTGCAGTGTGAATATCTATAATGGGAAAATTATCATCTAATGATACAACTCCAGCTCCAGCTCCATCTCCAAATAAAACACACATGCTTCTATCTGTATAGTCTATAATAGAGCTTATTTTTTCAGCACCTATTATTAGCACATTTTTTTTAATACCACTTTCAACCATAGACTTAGCAAGTTCTAATAAATAAATAAATCCCGAACAAGCAGCAGAGATATCAAAGGCAGTGATATTTTTTAAACCTAAATTATGAGCAATTTTACATGCGGTTGATGGCATAGTGAAGTAATCTGGGCTTAAAGTAGCGACAATAATAGCATCAATATCTTGAGGATTTAAGTTTGCTCTTTGTATAGCTTTAATAGCTGCTTTAGTGCCAAGATCACTTGTATTTTCATCATCATTTGCTATATGTCTTTGTTCTATTCCTGTTCTTCTTAATATCCATTCATTGTCAGTTTGAACCATTTTTTCTAAATCGAAATTATTTAAAATTTTTTCAGGTATATATGAAGCTATGCTTTTTAAGGAAGCTTTATTTGATTTCATAATGAGAAAGTTCTTTTTCTATCGTTGTATTGATATTTGACTGGGCAAAATTTAACGCTTGAAAAATAGCATTTTTAATAGCTTTTGGACCACTTTTTCCATGACTTATGATAACGCATTCTTTTACACCAAGTAAAGGAGCACCACCATATTCTTCATAGTCTATATGTGTTTTTAATTCATTAAATGCTGGTTTTACCAAAAGATAACCAAGTTTTGCTAAAAAAGATTTTTGAATTTCTTGTTTTAAAAGTTTTGTTATAACACTTGCAACACCCTCGCCAGTTTTAAGTAAAATATTACCATTAAATCCATCACATACTAATACATCAATCGAACCATTAAAAATATCTCTCCCTTCTGCATTTCCAACAAAATTTGGAAGCTGTTTTAATAATTGATGTGTTTCTTTGGTAAGCTCATTGCCCTTGCATTCTTCTTCTCCATTGGAAAGTAATGCAACTCTAGGTTTGTCGATTTTTAAAATTTCTTTAGCATAAGCTTCACCCATAATAGCAAATTGAAATAAATGTTCGCTTTTACAATCAACATTTGCTCCAACATCTAATACAAGAGTTCTAGAATTAATATTTGGCATTAAAGTTGCAATTGCAGGTCTAGCAATATTGGCTAATCTTCCAAGTCTTAAAGTAGCTAAGCTCATAGTAGCACCACTATGTCCAGCAGAAACAACAGCTTTAGCTTTTTGATTTCTTACTAAATCGATAGCTTTATAAATAGTACTATTTTTTCTTTTTAAGGCATCGGTAGAATTTTCATCCATAGCAAATACATCGTAAGCTTCTTCGTATTCTATAAATGAATTTAATTCTTGAGGGATCATTTTTTTTAGTTTTTGAGGATCCCCTACTAAAACAGCCTTAAATTTTTTCTCACTTAAAGCTTGGATTACTCCATCAATAATAGGTTTTTCCCCAAAATCTCCACCCATTGCGTCAATAGCAATGCTAATCATTGTTTTTTAATATTCCTTAGTTGTTGGATTTACACGATGAGGCATTTTGTAGCTACCATCTTTGTCTTTAATAGGCATAGGTAGAGTAACTTTATAATGAGTTCTACGCTTAGCTGCACGAGTTTTACTCACTCTTCTCTTAGGTACCGCCATTTTTTACTCCTTTGTTAATTTGATAAGCATTTGTTGCAATAAAAATAATCACTTAAATAAGACTGTAATTCACTTGTAGCAAGTTCTATTAAATCTATATGAGAGTCAAAAAACTCCATAGTGTCACTTAAAGTGTTATTTTCATCTTTAAAAATTCCATCACTTGCAAAAAGCTCTATGTTTTGATTAATTTCAAGCTCCATTTCATCACCGCATCGATCGCAATTTCTATAAGTAAATCCTTTGAAATTAGCTTTTATTTTAGCTAGTTTTGGGTTAACTTTTGTAATAGTTCCTTCAAAAACTATATTATCAAGATCTAGTTTAAAAGGATAAGCTACAGAGCTAAGTTTTGCAAAGGCAATTTTCATTATAAAATTTCAGTTTTTGAAAAGAAAAATTCTATCTCAATTTTTGCATTTTCTAAGCTATCACTTCCATGAACTGCGTTTGCGTCAATACTATCTGCAAAATCTGCTCTAATAGTACCAGGAGCCGCTTCTTTTGGATTTGTAGCACCCATCAACTCTCTGTTTTTCAATACAGCATTTTCGCCTTCTAAAACAGAAACCACAACTGGACCACTGATCATGAATTCAACCAAATCTTTAAAAAAAGGTCTATTTTTATGTATAGCATAAAATTCTTGTGCTTCTTTTTCTGAAAGCTGTATTTTTTTTGTTGCTGCTATTCTTAGGCCATTGCTTTCAAAGCGTGTTAAAATTTGACCAATAACACCTTTTTTTACTGCATCAGGTTTAATAATAGAAAGTGTTTTTTCCAAAATCATTCCCTTCTAAAGTTTTATGTTTATAAAAGAGTTAATTATAACAAAAAATGTTTTAAAATTATATAAATTTAGTATTTTATAGAAGAAGTTACAAGTATCTTTAGCTTAAAGATACTTGTATAAAGTATTATTTAGGCAAATACCGGAGTTGAACCATCTCTTAAATCGTTTCCGATATTGTCACGGCTTGGTTGCCCGCTAACTACATCACTCCATACAATACAGCCATCAGTCGGGCAAGCACTTGCACAAGCTGGTTGATCATTATGTCCTACACACTCAACACATTTATCAGCATATACATAATATCTATCTTCACCTTCTGGATTGTTTGCATCATCTACGATTGCACTAACAGGACACTCATCTATACAAGAACCACATGCTATACAAATATCAGTAATTTTAACTGCCATTTTTTACTCCTTAATATTAAATACTGAATATAAGATTATCAAAATAGTCTTAATTTTATTCTTAAAATCTTTTAATTTTGATAATAAAAATAATTTATGGATAATTTTACACAATTAATATAATTTTAAATTTACAAATGATATTATTTCGTTACAAATAAAATTTATTAATTAGGAGATAATTATGATAGTAACCAAAAAAGCTATTGATTTTACAGCACCAGCTGTATTAGGAAGTAATGAAATAGTTGAAGACTTTAATCTTTATAAAAATATTGGACCAAAAGGTGCTGTAGTATTTTTCTATCCAAAAGATTTTACTTTTGTTTGTCCATCTGAAATTATAGCTTTTGATAAAAGATATCAAGACTTTAAAGATAGAGGTATTGAAGTAATTGGTGTATCTTGCGATAATGAATTTTCACATTTTGCATGGAAAAATATGCCAGTTAATCAAGGTGGTATTGGTCAAGTTAAATTTCCTTTAGTGGCTGATTTAACAAAGCAAATTGCTAGGAATTTTGATGTATTATTTGGTGAAGCAGTTGCTTTAAGAGGTTCTTTTTTGCTTGATGCTGATGGAACAATTCGTCATGCTGTTATAAATGATTTACCACTTGGTAGAAATATTGATGAAATGATTAGAATGGTTGATACTATGTTATTTACTAATGAACATGGTGAGGTTTGTCCAGCTGGTTGGAACAAAGGTGATGAAGGTATGAAAGCTGATCCTAAAGGTGTTGCTGATTATCTTAGTAAAAATGAAAATAAACTATAAATTAAAAAACCAAAAGTTTATCTTTTGGTTTTTTCTTCATTATTACTACTCTATATCTTTGATAGTTAACTATTTAAATATTAATTTTTTATTTAATTTGATAAAATAAAATTCCTGCTTTAAATAAAAAACAAAGGAGTTTTTAATGTTTATATCAAAAAGCTTATCTGGCAAACTTACAATGCTAGTTTGTTTTTTAATAGCTATTATTTTAATAGTTGTTAATGCAATTAACTATTATGAAACTAAACAAAACACTGCTTACTACTTAGAAGAAATACAAAAAAAGACTATGTTTGATGTAAATGGAGCATATAATATATACTCTTTATCTAAAAGAAGTGCTATTAGCTCTATTGCTGAACTTGTGTCAAAAAACCCAAATTTAAATACCGATGAATTGTTTGATTTACTAGAAGTTACAAAAAATTCAGCTGGATTTGATGTAGTTTATATTGGATTTGAAAAAGATGGTAGCTTGTATCAGTCAAATAAAGTTGTTAGAAGTCCTGAAAAAACAGGATTTGATGCAAGAACTAGACCATGGTATCAAGAATCAAAGCAACTTAAAAAATTAACAGTGAGCGATCCTTATAAAAGTATAGAAGATGATTCAATAACTATATCTTATACAACTCCTGTTTTTAACAATGGAAAACTTTTGGCTGTTGTAGGTGGTGATTATAATCTTCATACTTTCGCTAAAGATGTTTTAGCTTTAGGTCATTCTAATAGCTCTTATGCTGCTGTGTATGATAAAGAAGGAACTATAGTTTTTCATGAAGAAAAAGATAGAATGCTTACTAAAAATGATTTAAGTATTAATATATCTAATGCAATTAAAGCTAATCCTGACTTAATTGACCCAAATAAAGAAGAAACTCTATTTTATGCTAAAGATAGTCAAGGTAAAACTCAAGTAGCAACTTGTACTCAATCACTAAACCCTAAATATATTGTATGTTCTATTACCAATGAATCTGTATATACAGAAGCAGTTAATAAAGTTTTATTCCAACAAATTATCATAGCATTAATAGCTATAGTTATAGCATTGGTATTAATAAGATTTGCTATTGTTAAAAATTTAAAACCTATCGCTATCATCCAAACCGGCCTTAACTCATTCTTTGATTTCATCAATCATAAAACAAAAGACTCTACTATGATTAATGTTAATACTAATGATGAGTTTGGTGCTATGGCTAAAGCTATCAATGAAAATATCACTAAAACTAAAAATGCACTAGAACAAGATGCTAAAGCAGTAGAACAATCAGTAGATACAGCTAAAGAAATAGAAAGTGGTAATCTAACAGCAAGAATTACTGCAATTCCTGCTAATCCTCAATTAATAGAATTAAAAAATGTATTAAATGAAATGCTTAATGTATTAGAAGCAAAAATTGGTTCTAATATGAATGAAATTAATAGAGTATTTGATAGCTATAAGGCATTAGACTTTACAACTGAAGTTAAAAATGCTAAAGGTGGAGTTGAAGTAACTACTAATACCTTAGGTAAAGAAATAGTAGTTATGTTAAGACAATCATCAGAATTTGCTTCTTTACTTGCTACTGAAAGTGGTAAATTACAAAGTGCTGTTAAAGATTTAACAGATTCTTCATCAAGCCAAGCTTCTTCTTTAGAAGAAACAGCAGCAGCACTAGAAGAAATTACTTCTTCTATGCAAAATGTATCTCATAAAACTAGTGAAGTTATTGCTCAAAGTGAAGAGATTAAAAATGTTACTTCTATTATAGGTGATATTGCTGATCAAATTAACTTGCTTGCATTAAATGCTGCTATTGAAGCTGCTCGTGCAGGAGAACACGGTAGAGGCTTTGCTGTTGTTGCTGATGAAGTTAGAAACCTAGCTGAAAGAACTCAAAAGTCTTTAGGTGAAATAGAAGCTAATACTAATATCTTAGTTCAATCTATTAATGAAATGGGTGAGAGTATTAAAGAACAAACTACAGGTATTACTCAAATAAATGATGCTGTAGCTCAAATTGATCATGTAACCCAAGAGAACTTAAAAATAGCTAATGATAGTGCAGTAATATCTGATAATGTTAATAAGATAGCTAATGATATCTTAGAAGATGCTAGGAAGAAGAGGTTTTAGATAGATATAAAATCCAAGTATTTAAATTTGTTGATACTTGGATTTAAATGTTATAATCTTACTTTTAATTCTTAGTAAGGTTTTTTATGGCTGCTGATGATCAAGAAAAAACAGAAGAACCCACATCCAAGAAAATAGAAGATGCAAGACAAGAGGGCAATGTCCCAAAAAGTCAAGATGCTTCAGCTGTAGCTGTGCTTGTTATAGCTGTAGTTGTGGTTTTGGCTATGTTACCCTTTATAGGTGAGAGAATTAGTGGTTTATATAGATTTTATCAAAGCTTTATAGGTATTGAAATTGATTTGAAAATTTTACAAAAAATTATTGTTAAAACCATGATAGAAATGTTTATTATGGTTTTGCCTATTACTTTAATTATTATGGTAGCAGGTGTGCTTGGTAATTTAATGCAATTTGGATTTATCTTTACTACTAAGCCAATTACTCCAAATTTTAATAAAATTAATCCTATTAATGGTCTTAAAAATCTTTTTTCTTTGAAGAAAATTATTGAAGCTTTAAAAATTATACTAAAAGTTGGGATAGTTTTTGGTATAGCTTTTGTTTTTTTATTGCAGTTTATGAAAGAACTCCCTAGAGTAGAACTTTATACAATTTATCCTCAACTTTTATGGCTTAGAGATAAGGCTATAATTTTAGCAGCTGTTGTTATTATAGCTTTTTTGATTATAGGATTTTTAGATATACTTTTGGTAAGATATCAATACTTTAAAAATTTGCGTATGAGTAAGCAAGAAATTAAAGATGAATATAAGCAAAGCGAAGGAGATCCTTTGGTAAAAGGAAGAATTCGCCGTTTGCAAATGGAAGCAGCAAGGCGTAGAATGGTGCAAGATGTTGCTAGTGCTGATGTTGTAATTACCAATCCTACTCATTATGCTGTTGCTTTGCGTTATGATAGTTCTAAAGAATCAGCACCTAAAGTTTTAGCTAAGGGGGTGGATTTTTTAGCTTTGCGTATAAAAGATATGGCATATGAATATAATGTTATGATTTATGAAAATCCACCTTTAGCAAGAGAACTTTACAAATCTTGCGAAGTAAATGATCTTATCCCGCCAGAGCTTTTTAAAGCAGTAGCGGAAGTTTTGAGCTTTGTTTATACTTCTAATAGACAAAAATTTGCTGATAGATTAAAATAAATTTATCTTTTTAATCAAACTCACAATAGTCATAGCTATAGAAAGAGTATAAATACCTAAAAGTGCTATACGATGGGATTTAAGATTAAGTTTTTCCATGATTTTGATGCCAATATAAACCCCTAGCATAGAACTAAGCCCCACTAGACTTCCATTTTGTAATACTTCTTTATCGATAATGTCATTATAAAAAAAAGAACTAATTCCTGAAATTGAAGCAAATATCACAAAAAATAAACTAAGCGGAACTACTTTTTTAGTATCATAACCTAAAAAATAAGCTAGAATAGGGGTGATTAAAAGCCCGCCTCCAATACCTAAAGATATGGCAAAAATTCCTGTAAATATACCACAAATTAGCAAAACAGAATTTTTTAGGACTTTAGAATGATCGATATTTCCAATGGTGCTTTTTTGATTAAAAGCAAATTTTAAAAAGAAAATAATACTTACACATAAAAAAATACTTGTTAAGGTTATATCTGAAAAATATGAGAGTAAAATACCACTAAACATCGCACCTAAAAAGCCACCAAAGCCTATGATAAAACCATCTTTTAAGATTAAATTTTTCTTTTTATAGTTTAAATATGAACCAAAAATAGAAGCAAAGATCATTTGCACTACTGAAATTGCTACAGCATGATGAGAGCTAAGCCCTAGAGTAAGCATAAAAGGAACGATGATCATACCGCCACCTATACCAAAAACTCCAGAAGCCATACCTGAAAAAATTCCTATAATCAAATAAGGAAGTAAAGTTAAATCCATAATAAACCTTCGTTTATAAAAAAATCATTACAACATAATAAAATTATTTAGCTTTAGAAAATATAATTATAGTCGATTTGAAAATAAAAAGAATATATATTTTTTTTTGGGGGGGGGATGAGTGATTTTTTGCAAAAAATGCGTAATGCCAAATACTAAGCCTGATTTGCATTTTGATGAAAATGGAATTTGTGATGCATGTCGCTCACAAGAAGCTAAAAATTATGAAATTAATTGGCAAGAACGCGAAAAAGAATTTTTTGATCTTATAAAAAAATACAAAAAACATCCTGTGTATGATTGTGTGATAGGAGTTAGTGGTGGGAAAGATTCTACTTATCAAGTTTTGAAATGTCTTGAGCTT
The DNA here is from genome assembly GCF_013372105.1 of Campylobacter armoricus. Taxonomy (NCBI): domain Bacteria; kingdom Pseudomonadati; phylum Campylobacterota; class Epsilonproteobacteria; order Campylobacterales; family Campylobacteraceae; genus Campylobacter; species Campylobacter armoricus. The sequence continues at coordinate 1,347,631 of NZ_CP053825.1, read as the reverse complement.
GGGCTTAATCCTTTATGTGTTTGTTTTGAGCCAAGTATCCCTACTAAATTAGGTAAGAAAAATCTTCGTAATTTAAATAATCTTGGTGTAGATTTAATCCATATTAAAAGAAATCCTTTGATATATAAAAAATTATCTCGTGAAGCATTGATAAGAACAGGGGATAATGAATGGCAAAACCATTTAGGAATTTTTACTTGTGTTCCAAAAATTGCAGTTAATTTTAATATACCTTTAATAATTTGGGGTGAAAGTCCTCAAATAGAATATGGAGGACCAGCTAGTTCTAAAGAAAAAAATATACTAGGTAGAGAATGGCTTGAAGAATTTGGAGGACTTTTAGGCAATAGAATTTCTGATATGATTGGTGTTGATGATATAAGTGAAAAGGATTTGTATTTTTATACTTATCCAAGTGATGAGGAGCTTCAAAAAGTAGGGGTTACGGGGTTATTTTTAGGGTATTATTTCAAATGGGATTATAAGTATAATTTAAAAATATCTAAAGAAAATGGTTTTAAAACAAGTATTAAGCCAGTTGAAACTACTTATGAGAATTTTGAAAATTTAGATTGTTATTCAAATCATGTACATGATTATTTAAAATACTGCAAATATGGCTTTGGAAGAGCTACGGATAATGCGTGTTTAGATATAAGACTTGGTTATATTAGCCGTGAAGAAGGTATTAGGCTCGTAAATAAATATGATGGAAGAGTTCCAAAAAAAGCTATAAAAAAATACTTAGAATTTAGTGGTTTTAGTGAAAAAGAATTTGAAAAAATAGTAGATTCTTTTACAAATAAAAAAATTTTCAAACGCGATGAAAATGGTAAATTTTTAAGAGATAGTGATGGATCGTTGATAAAAAAAGATGAGTTTATTTTAAAATGATTTGTATTGTGGATTATCATTTAGGGAATTTTAAATCTGTTTTAAAGGCCTTTGAAAAGATTAATCAAGAAGTAATTGTGAGTTCTAAAAAAGAAGATATTAAAAGAGCTTCTAAATTAGTTTTACCGGGTGTTGGATCTTTTAGGCAAGGCATGGAAAATTTAAAAAAACTTTCTTTAGATGAACTTTTAAAAGAATGTGTTTTAAAAGATAAAAAGCCTATTTTGGGGATTTGTCTTGGTATGCAACTTTTTGCTAGCAAAGGATATGAGGGCGGAGAGTGCGAAGGGCTTGATTTTGTTAGAGCAAAGGTTTTAAAATTTAATTTAAGTAAAGAAAAAGTATTGCATAGTGGTTGGGATAATTTACAATTTAGCAATAAAAAAAGTAAGCTTTATAATGGGATTTTAGAAAAAAGTGATTTTTATTTTGTACATTCTTATTATGTAGAGTGTTTAGAGAGTGTGGAGACTTCTTTTTGTGAGTATGAAAAACCTTTTTGTGCAAGTTTTGAAAAAGATAATATTTTTGCTGTGCAATTTCACCCTGAAAAAAGTCAAAATGTTGGTTTAAGACTTTTGGAGAATTTTGCAAATTTAAAGGCTTAGTGTGCTTAAAACTAGAGTTATACCTTGTGTATTATTAAAAGATGGACAACTTGTAAAAAGCGTAAATTTTAGTTCTTTTAGAACAATAGGATATTTAAAAAGCACTGCAAGAATTTATAATGCTAGAAATGTGGATGAGCTTATAGTTTTAGATATTAATAAAAATGGTTTTATAGATTTTGAGAGTTTAGAAGATATAGCAAATGAATGTTTTATGCCTTTGACTATTGGAGGTGGGATTAGAACTTTAGAAGATATTAGAAAAGTGCTAGATATAGGTGCGGATAAAATTAGTATTAATTCTATAGCATTACAAAATCCAAATTTTATAAAAGAAGCTACTAACACTTTTGGAAGTTCTTGTGTGGTGTGTTCTATAGATGTAAAAAAAGATAAAAATCAATTTAAAGTTTTTAATAATGGCGTTTTAAATCTTGATCCGCTTGAGCTTGCATTAAAATATGAGTCTTTAGGAGCAGGAGAGATACTTTTAACAAGTGTTGATAAAGAAGGAAGTTCTTTGGGGTATGATTGGGAATTACTAGAGTATTTCAAAGGTAAATTAAAAATTCCACTTATTATCAATGGGGGACTTTCTAAGCCTCAAGATGGAGTAAAAGCTATACAACTTGGTGCAAATGCATTAGCCGGTGCTTTTATATTTCATTTTAGTCAATATACTCCAAATGATGTTAAAAATGAGCTTTTAAAAAATAATATCCCTGTGAGGATTGTTTAAATTTACAAAATAAAAATTATTATCTTCTTTAATAACCTCAAAACCATGCTTTAAATATAAATTTAAAGCTTTTATATTTTCTTTAAAAACACAAGCGTTTAAAGTTTGAACTTTTAAAACACTAAAAGCATAGTTTTTAATTTCTTGCATTAATATTTTTCCAACACCTTTTTTAATACCATAAAGTCCAAATTCACATGAAGTTTGAGTAATGTTGATAAAATCAATTACACCAATGGTATCTTTATCATCATAGACTAGAAAGTATTTTTTAGTTTTATCAGATTTTAGATTAGTTAAAAAATGTAAATGTTCTTTTAAACTAATATTTTGTGTTTTCATAAATTTAGCAATATTTTCATCATTTCGCCATTTTAAAACTAATTTAATTTCTTTTTGTGTTAAATCATTAAAATCTTTTAAAAAAATCATATTAAGTTTTCTACCTCATAGCCTTTTTTGGCAAGCCATATGGCAAGCCTTTCTTGGTTTTTAGCATAAGCTATCGCTTTAAAATTGGCTTTTAAAATCAGAGCTTCATTTACCAATGAACTTGCACTGATAATAAGTTTTTTGCTTTCATTCATCAATCTTGCTAAATTTGGATAATCTATATGAACTTGAATATTAGAATTTTGTTGGCTTAACTTTTGAAGTGATTTTAAATGAATATTTGCTTTTGTTGTTGCTATGATAATGGTTTTGTTTTTATCAAGTTTGTTTGCTATATTAAAAGAAAGATTTTTATTATCACTTCCACCTATGCAAATGAAATAATCATAAATCTTTTCTCGTTGTGTTTTACTTTCTTGGTAAAATTCATCGCGTATTAGAGCATAAGAAAAACCGCATCTTAATTCGCAGTATTTTGGAAGCAACCCTTCGTAGTCACTTTCCTTAGCATAGGCATTAACATTTAGTAAGATATCACAAAAATGTTCTTTAATCTCATCATCAAAACTTAAAATTTTAATTCCTGTTTCAAGTTTAATGAGTTTTTCATCACTAGCTGTGATTTCATAATGATCAATAATCAAAAGATCAAAATTTTCTTTTTTTATAAGATTGATAAGCTCATATATACTAGCACTTGCTAATTCATAAACAGGATAAGGAATCTCATCTATTAAAGATCCTTTAAGGGCTAAACACGCAAAAGATACATTCTCATATTGTTTTGCCAATATCAAATCTCTTTTTATATGCCCATGTCCTATTTGGCTTGAGCTATCACTTCTTATTAAAACTTTCATTTTCTTTTATAACTTCTTTGAATTTTTCTTTTGGATTTTTTTCATTAAACAAAAAATCCAAAATCCCCAAATAGGGAATAAAGTTAGATCCTAATTGAGCATATCTTGGATGGATGAAATTAAAATACTTAATTTGTATGTTAGCATTTTTAAACATTTCTTGTGCTTTTTCTTCTTCAAGGTAGTTTTTTGAACCTTCTGGAGAAAGATATTTATCTGCTTTTAGTGTTTTACAAATTTCAAGTAAAAGTTTTTCTTTTTTTTTATTTGTTATATTTAGATTAGAAGCTTGTAAAATGGGTGTTTGAATATTTAAGTGCTGACAATAAATTTTAATTAACTCCATATTAAAATGAACTAAATGAGTATGTTTGTATAAAGCATTTTCTAAAATATGATAGTATTTATCAAAATTAATGCTTTTAGAATAAGCATGATAAATGGTTTTTAGAAATTTTATTTTCCATTTATCATCTTTTTCAAATAAAATATCTTGAAGTGATGTCTTTTGAGATGTTTTTTGTAAATTTAATCCTAGCATGAAAGTTTTATTTTGTAGTTTAATTTTATTTCTATTTTGCCACGATCTTCTTTCAAATTGAACATTATCTAAAAAAACAAAAGTATCAACACTTTTTATCATATACATATAACCTATCCAAGGATTGAAGGTAGGTTGCATAATAGCTATTTGCATATGCTAACCTTTTTTGAGTGGTATGCATATACCCCCCCCATGAATTTTATGTTAATTTTCATTGTATTTTTCCATAAATTACTATATCATTATCATTTACTAATATCTCATCATCTCCCATTACATTTGTACTTTCATAATTTAAAACTTTAAAATCAAATAAACCTAGATGTTCTTTTAAAATTTGTATTAATTCATATTCTTGATATAAAGTATTTATACAACCTAGCTCACTCGTTGTATCATCAATAACTTTAAAACAATTATGTTCTATTTTTTCACCATATCCATATCTAAAATCTTTAATACTTCTAGTTCTTAAGAAAAATAAAGCATTTTCTTTATGCATATTATTTTCTTTTGATAATTTCAAAAGTTTTATAAAATCATCTCTTTTTAAATAATTTATAACATTTGGTATTAAAAATACATCTGCATTTATATTTTTGTTCTTAATAGGAAATTCTAAAATATCATCATTAAAAAATTCATATTTTTTAGCTTGTATGACATTTTTAAAATTATAATTTGCATTATTTATATTTTCTTTATTTAAATCAACACCTATGCATTCATAATCATAATTTGCAAATAAAGATAAATTATTTCCATTAGAACAAGCAAATTCTAAAACTTTTAGATTTGATTTATTGTGTAAATTATTTTTGAAAAAAAATTTTATAATTGCATTATCTGGAAATTTTAATCCTTTTAAATCTTTTATATACATATTAATTCCTTATTTTTCCATATATTATTATATCACTATCTTTTATATAAACTTTATTTTTTATATTTATATTTTCGCTTGTTATTACTTCAAAATCATATAAATCTAAATATTCTTTTAAAATTTCTACAAGCTCGTGTTCTTGATAAGCAGTACAAAGACAATCTTTTTCACCACTAAATTCATCATATTCTAGTATAAAACTACCATTTTCTAGTCTTTTTCCAAGACCATATCTATGATCTTTTATGCTTCTTGCTCTTAAGAAAAAGTGAGCATACCCCCCCCCATATAAATTATTTAATCTTGAATTTTTTAATAAATTTTTAAAATCATCTTTACTTATATAATTTATAACATTTGGTATTAAAAATACATCTGCATTTATGCCTTTATGATTTTTTGCAAAATCTAGCATATTTTCATTAAAAAATCTAGCTTTTTTATAATGCATTATATTATTAAAATTATAAATGGCATTTTCATGGTTTTGTTTGCTAAGTTCTACCCCTATACATTCGTAATCATAATTTGCAAATAAAGAAAGATTGTTGCCATTATGAGAAGCAAATTCTAAAACTTTTGCATTTTTTAAACTATCTAACTTATTTTTAAAAAACCATCTAACAAGCTCCATATCAGGATACTTAAAACCTTTGATTTTGTTTATAAACATTTATTGCCTTTGTGAAATTGATACAGCATTTTAGCAAATTCTAAATCTTGAGGAGTATCTATATCACAAACTTTATTTCTTGGAAGTAAAAATGCCTTAGAATGTGGTTTAAACATAAAATCTTCACTAAGCCATGCTTCTTTTTTACCAAAATAAAATGCCCCACTATCATGATAAGCCTTAGTTAAATCTTGGGAGCGTTTGTTATAATTTAACTCATCAAACATATAAACTTTATTTTGCTTATCTAAATAAAATCCTCTTTGTATGGGGTATTCAAATTCACAAGCTGAAAATAAAAACTTGCAATCTTCTTTTATAAATTCACAATAAGCTTTTTTTAAAACATCTTCATTTATCAAAGGAGCAGTAGCATAAAGACAGCAAATATTTTCGTAAAATTGATCTTGTTTTTCTAAAGTTTTAATGGCATCTTGGATTACAGCAGTGGAACTTGTATAATCATCACTTAGTTCTTTTTTACGCACAAAAGGAGCTTTTGCACCATATTTTAATGCTACTTCGATAATTTCATCATCATCACTTGAGATGATTACATCATCAAAAATACCTGAATTTAAAGCACTTTCTATACTATAAGATATCAAAGGCTTTCCTAAAAAATCTATTACATTTTTTCTAGGAATTCTTTTTGAACCACCACGAGCTGGTATTATACAAAGATTTTTTTTCATATTTTTTCTTTATTTTTTTAAAATAAAGTATAATTTAATAATAATTTTAAAAGGCTTAAAATGCTTATTAATAAAACATATTTTATAGACTCTTGTGATGATGTAGAATTAAATATAAAAAGAGAATCTAAACTTGAATATAGAATTACTTATGATGATAGTAAAGATATCAAAGCTATAGTTTTTGTTATAGGCGGTTATGGAGCAAATGCACATATGGCTTTTGTTGATTTTAATAGAAAATTTGTAGCTAAAAAATTTGATGTAATAGCTGTGAGTGTTTTATATCATTGTTTTTGCCAAAGAAAATCTGATGTGGATAAGTATAGTGCTACTACTGCTTTTTTGGAAGATGATTTGCCAAAATTTAAAGCAGCATTAGAAAATTTAAATATTAATGCAGATTCTTTAAATGAATACAATGTTTGGAAATATTGGGATATTTTAAATCAAACTATTGATGATTTAAAAAATCGAGGATTGTTGATTCAACCTTATAGAGCACATCTTAATGGCAGTCTTATCCCACCCAACAATGAATATCAAAACTATGGCATTATGGCTGCAATTGATCATATCAATGCTTTAAAAGATATTATGAAAAATTATCCTGAGTTTAAATCTTTACCTAAGATTTATGGGGGGGGGTCTTATGGGGGTTATTTAGCGTTGCTTATTTCAAAAATAGCTCCTTGGTATGTAGATGGAGTGATAGATAATTCAGGTGGCGCCTTACCTCCTTTTGAATATTTTCTAGGAAAAGAATTTGATAAAGAGGATTATATTTTTTATGATCCAAATACTATAGTGCATTGTCAAGTTAAAACCCATTGGACCCGCAAAGATCCAAATTCATCTTATTATTTTGCTGATGAAAATTATTTAATAAGGGCTTTGCTTAATAAAGATCATTTAATCTTGCAAGCTCAAAAAAACAAAGATATAGTTTATATAAGTTATCATAGTGCTAAAGATGTTTTAGTCTTAGCTGAACATAAAATAGGATTAATGAGGATTTATGAAATTTTAGGCTATGAAGTAATTTTTCATTTAATCAATGAAAAAGATATAGATGGTAAATACATTAAAGATGCAACACATGGAGGCAATATCTCTGATAAATCCCTTTTCAACAAAGAATTGCCAAAAATGCTTGAAAAATTAAAAGATAAAACTTTCACAATGAAAGAAGATAGTATAAGTTATCCTTGTAAAAACAAAGTTTTTACTTTTAAGGATAAAGATGATAAATTTGTTTTAGAAATAATTTAAAATAAAGACTAACAATGATAATCAACAAAACCTATGAAATCAATTCTTGCGATGATGTAGAATTAAATATAAAAAGAGAAAGTAAGCTTGAGTTTAAACTTATTTATGATGATAGTAAAGAAATAAAAGCTTTAGTTTGTATTATACAAGGACTTGGTGGAGATTCAAATGATAATTATAAAAATCATTTAGCAAATTTTATTGTTTCAGAGTATAATGTAGCTGTTTTAAGTGTAAATTATCATTGTATAGGAAATCGTCCTCAAACTGGAGCTAAATTTTATTTAGACAATATTGATAAACTTATATTTGAAGCTAGTTTAAAAGCTTTAAATATAGAAATTCCTTATAATATACAAAAGCTAAATACTTTTGAAGAATTTTATCCTGCTATGGATTATCTTAACAAAAAAATTGGGGATATGAAAAATAATTGGGAGTTTGATAGAAGTTATTATTTGGATTTGAGTGTAACTTTACAACCAACCAAAGATGAATATCAAAATTTTGGCATTATGCAAGCAACAGATATAATCAATGCTATTTTATATATAAAAGCCAATCTTCCTTTTAAAATTATGGGGGGGGGTATAAAGACTATTTTGGTAGGTTCTTCACATGGTGGGTATTTATCCAATTTATGTGCAAAAATTTCTCCTTGGAATGTTGATGCTGTTATAGATAATTCTTCTTATGTATGCTTTGAGAAGATATGGAGAATTATAGGATTTGGTAAAGAGATTGATTATACAAAATATCTTTGTTTTGGCACTTTTCATTTTTTTAATAATATTAGGCTTTGTTGTTTTGATAAAACCTTTTGGACTTCTAATTCTTCTTCGCCAAATTATTTTTCCAATGCTAGAAGAATGATTAGAGATATATTGGTAAAAGAGCATTTGAAAACCCAAAGTCTGTATCCAAAACCAAAATATATTTTTTATCATTCTAAATTTGATATGGAAATTGCACCTTTTGAAGACAAAGAAGAATTATTTGATATTTTAAAAAATTTAAGTTTTGATATTGATTTTATTAAGATAACAAGTGAAAAAGATATAGATGGGAAATTTATAAAAAATTTAGAACATGGTATGGGTATGTCAATTAAAACTTTAATAAAAAAACATTTAAATGAAATTTTAAAAGAACCTTTGCAAGATAAATCATGCGAAAAAGAAATATCTTATAAATGTGATGATTTGATATATACTTTTAAGGAAGAAGATAATCAAATAAAGTTAGAGATTAAACAATAATCTCTAAAAACTTAAATTTTAGCCAAAGCTAAAAGGTCGCTTACCTTTTCACATTTTTTAAGATTATCACCATTTATTTGTATATTTAAAACATTTTTAAAAAGTACCATTATAGAAACAAAGGCAAGACTATCCCACTCATCTATATCATCTAAAATCATATCTTCTTTTAATGGTTCATCCATATGCATAGCATCTGCGATTTGTTTTAATAATTCTTCTTTAGTCATTTTTTTCTCCTTTGTAAATTGAAATTATATCTGTTTTAAAATTTTTATCAAAATTTATATAAGCACTTCCATAAGCATATCCAGCTCCAAAAGCACTTAAAATAGCATCAAAATCATTTTTTTGCATTTGACAAAGTAGGGCAGGTATAGAACAAGCACTTAAATTTGCATATTTTTCCATTAAAAAATTTGGAGCTTTTTCTTTGTCTAAATTTAAATCGTTTATTAAATTATCTACTAAGAATTTATTTGATTGATGGAATAAAAAATAATCAATCTCATCTTTATTTTTACCACAAAATTCAAGCATATTTTTAACACCTTGACTTTCTAATTCTAAAGCTTTGTTAAAAATTTCAGCTCCATCCATGTAAAGATTATTTAAAGATCTATATTCATCTATTTTAAAAATATCTTCATTTGTGCTTTTTTTAAGTTTTGAAAAAGCACCATTTGCAATGATAAGTCTATCAAAACCATTGCCATCAGAATAAAGTTCAAAAAAGCTTAAATTCTTTTTATTTTGTATCAAACTAGCACTTACTCCATCTCCAAAAATAGGTGCTAAATTTACATTTAAAGGATTTATACTTTTACTTAAAGTATCTCCACAAAGCAATAAAATATTTTTTATATTTTCATTTTTCATAAAAGAAAAACAAGTAAAAAGTCCATATAAATATCCAGCACAAGCTTGATTTATATCAAAGGCTATGGTTTTTTGATTTAAATTTAATCTTTTGTGCAAATAATTTGCACAAGATGGCATAAAAAAATCAGGAGTTTGAGTAACAAAAATCACCATATCAAGTTCGTTTTTATCAAAATCAAGCATATTAAATAAATTTATACTTGCTTCATAAGCTAAATCCGTAGTGCTAATATCATCATCAGCTATAAATCTTTTTTGCAATCCTGAAATTTTTTTCATTCGTTTTAACAATTTTTCATCATTTTTAAATACATTTACTAAACAATCATCTATATCTATGCATTTTGGTGGCACACATACACTTATGCCAGATATAGTTCCATTTTGAAATTTAGCTTTCAATTACAAGTCCTTCATAAGATATTTTTTCTTCATACATAAGTGCATAATCATCTTTAATATCATTTTTTAAAGAATGCAAAAATTCCAAAAATGGAGTATTTCTTGGTCCTTTTTGAAAATAAAGCTTTATGTTTTTGGTGTTAAAATATTTTTTTAATAATTCTAAAGCCTTAAAAAACATAATCTTTTCTAATTTTCTTCCTAAGGCTCTACAGCTTATACAAAGATCTTTTATTATCAAATCATCATTATTTTTACAAGCTATAAAAATGGCTATTATGCCACTATCGCTTAATTTATCACTCATAGCTATAGTTAAAATAGCATTTTCTTGCATAAAATCTTCACATTCTTTTAAACTCATACGAGAATAATTTGATATAAATTGATTTGTTTTATTTAAAAGTTGGCTTATTCTTTCTAAGCTTTGTTTATTATTTATTTCAAATTTTAAATGAATTTGTAAATTTTCAAAATAATCTTTTTGGCTTAGTTTGTTTAATTCTTGTCTTTGTAAATTTGCTTTTATGTCAGCATTTCTTAGTTCATCTTCTTTGCTTAATTTTGTTTTCAAAAGTCCAGGAAAAAGTTTTAACGCAAAATAACTTTCTTCATTTGCTAATAAGGTTTTTATACCTAAATATCTTACATTTTCAATTTCTGCTATATTATCATCTATAAATAAAACACTATCAAAGCCTATGTTAAAAAATTTTATAACTTCTTTTATATTTTCATCTTTGCTTTGCCAATTTGCTTTTATAAGTGCAAAATCATCTATTTTTAAAGGAAAATCTTTTCTTTTTTCAAATAAATTCTTTACATCTTTTTCATCATTTTTAGAACATATGGCTAGTAAAATTCCTTGATTTTTTAAATTTAAAAGTTCATTTTGTAAATTTTTGTGATTTTGATTTAATTTTAAATTATTTATTCCATCTTCGCCTAAAATTCCATCATATAAGGTATTGTCAAGATCTGTTATAATGGTTTTTAGTTTCGGTTTTAAAAGAGAGGGTATTATGCTAAGGCCTAAAATTTGTGCCAAGCTTATACAAGCTTTATTGCTTAATCTGCTTGCATTTATTTCAAAATTACTTTCATCTATAATTAAATTTTTATCAATAAAAGGCTTTAAAATTTCATAAATATCATATTCTTTTAAAGAAGTTTTGCCTAGTAAAAGTGTTATTATAGGTGCTTTGCTAAGATTTGATAATTCTTGTATTTTTTCTTTTATAAAATCGTCTATATTGTTTTTATAATTGTTTAAATCTAAAAATATGATATTGATTTTTGCGTCTTTATAATTATCAAAATTTAAGCTATCATCATAAGAGCTTATATTAAATTCAGCTTTAAGTTTGCTAAAAGCTAAAAATGCATTTATAATGCTTGATATAACTTCAAAGGAATGATTTCTAAAAACATTTATTTTTATGCTTTGAAAATTATTTTCTTTGCAAAGTTTTATTAAATCATTTCTTTTTAAATTTGGTGAAAAAAGATTCATTGTTTTGTTAATACCACAGCCATAACTATAGCATTTTTAGTCTTTAAGGCTTTTTCTAAAGAATAATTATTTGCCATAAAATATTTACTTTCTTTTATTTTTAATCCTGCTTTATTTAATAAATCTTTTACTTCATCAGGATGAGAAAATAGGTATATGTGATCAATTGAGGGAGCATTGATAGGTATAGTTGCAAAGATTTCCCCGTTATCATTTAATAAATTTTTTACATTTTGCATAAATTCTAAAGGTTTTTCTACATGTTCTAAGACTTCGCCCATCACAACTAAATCAGCTTTATTGTTAAAATCACATTTTGCAAAATCTTTACATATAAACTCATATTTAGCATCAGTTTTTCCAACTTGATTTTCTACCATATCTTTACTCATTTGGCAACTTGTAGGAGATATATCTATACCATAATATTCTTTAAATTTAGCACTTCTTAGAGCTTGAATAAAAAATTCTCCATGTCCTGGGCCTATTTCTAAATAGGTGTTTTTTATATCTTTTTTTTCATTTATAAAATCTACAAAATATCTCCTAACTTCTATATGTGCATTCCATATAAAAGATGATATAGCCAATCCAATCATGTATTGTTTCATATAGTTTTCATTAAAATAAACCTTATCTTTAACTTCAGCTAAGGTGCTATATCTGTATTTACCAAATTCTATAAAATATTTAGTTTCTTCCAAAGTATCATTTAAGATAGTTAGATAACTTTGAGTTTGTTCTTCTAAGCTTATATTTAAAGCATCTTTATAATATATTATAAGTTTTTCTAAATCATTGAATTCTTCATCAGAAAGCTTTAAACTAGCTAAACATTTTTTATGTAATTCGTTTTTTTCTTCTATAAGTTTGAATAATTCTTTTGTATTCTCTAACACAATTTTTCCTTTATGGCATTTAATAAATCATTTTGTGATTTTAAATTTGCTAATTCTTCTTTATTAAATTTTATTTCAAATTCTTCCTCTAGGCTCATGATTATATCTATATGAGCTAAAGAAGTCCAGTTTTTACAATTATCCATACTTAAATTTGAATTTTCATCAACTTTTACTTCTAAAATATTTCCTAAAATTTCATAGAATTTATTTTTCATAATTTTTATAAGCCTTTTTTTGAAATTATTGATGTATAATCGTCATAATATAATTTTTTTTTAATCCTTAAGAAAGAGTATTGTATGAAAAAAAACGAATTTTTAAATGCAATTGAAGAGATTTTAAGTATTCCAAAAAATACTTTATTAGAAGATGATATTCTTGAAAACTTTCAAGATTGGGATAGTATTGCTTTTTTTGAATTAAGTGTTTTTATTGATAGAGAATTTAATCTTAAAATCAAACCCGAGGATATTAAAAAATTTATCTATGTTAGAGATATATTAAATTCGGTAGGTTTTAATGACAATTACTAATGCAAAAATATCTTATATATGCGGTATATTACCTTCGTATAAAATAAACAATTACGATAATAAATTATTTGATGATAGGGTGAAAAATAGAATCATTAAATCATCAGGGGTGGAAAATAGGTATGTTTTAAATCGAAAAAATGATGAATCAATATTGAGTTTATTTATAAAAGCAGGACAACATGTAATAGATGCACTATCTTGGGATAAAAACTCCATCAAAGGTATTATAGTTGTCTCTCAAACCCATGAATATAGATTTCCAGTTACGGCAGCGCTTTTACAAGATAAATTGGGTATCCATAATAATTGTTTTGCTTATGATATTGCAATGGGATGTTCTGGATATACTTACGGTTTGTTTAGCGCAATGAGTCATATTAACTCAACTAATAATAGAATTTTGTTATTTGTAGGTGATGCAATGAATGATTTTGTTTATCCTAAAAATAAATCAGTTGCATTTTTATTTAGCGATGGTGCTAGTTGTACTGCGTTAGAATATTCAAAAAATGAAAATTACAAGAATACATTTATGTTTGAAACATTTGGCAATAAAAGTCAATTGATTATAGCAAAAGATGGAGGAAATAAAAATCCTATAAATTCCTCTTCATTTGAAGAATTTATTGATGATGATGGAAATATGAATATTGCGGCTTGTATGCAAATGAAAGGAATAGAACTTTTTGATTTTATGTGCAATATTGTTCCTATTAGTATTTTAAATTTTATGAAAAGCAATGGTTTTAAAATTGCAGACACTGAAAAATTTTTTTTACACCAGGCTAATATTTTTGCATTGAAAGAAATTGCACGAAAACTTGATATCGTGGATAATATAGAAGAGTTGATGCCTATAAATATTCATAAATATGGAAATACTAGTTGTGCGTCAATTCCTATTTTAATGTCAGAGCAAGGAGAAATAAATTCTAGAAATGTTTTGTTGTCAGGATTTGGTGTTGGAATTTCAATATGTTCTTTGTATATTGCAAAATTAGAATGCTCTACAGAATTATTGTTTTATTAAGAAGTTATCAAACATATATATACTGATGATTTTTAAAGGATTCTAGGGTTGAATTAAAAATTTGTTTTATATTGGATATAAAAATATTATCTCCTCCGAAGGAGATATTTTTATAGTTTTGCGTTGAAATTAAAAAATTCTTTATTTTAGTTGTATCTGGATATAAATTTTCTTTTCTAACATAAAAATTTATGGATTTTTTATATATTTGTCTGTTTTCATCTATTACCAGCCCTTTAAATATTTTATTATACCTATAATAAATTCCAAAATATTCCTCAGGATAATGAAAATAAGTAAAAGATAAGGTATCTCCAAAGTTTATTAATTTTCCATTTTCTTGTGTTAAAATTTCATATACACAATTTTCTCCAAAGCAACTTTTTGTATCTTTTAAAAATAAATCTTGTTTAGCACCTTTTATAGCAAAAGAAAATATAGGATCATTTGTGCGTTTTACCCCCCCCCGTTTGCGAAAATATTCATTTAAAGCACCCATTTTTGTAGGAGAGTTTAATTTATCATAAACTTCATTTTTACAAAAACTATAAGTAAAAGTCGGCATTATAAGTGTTCCTTCTTTTCCTATGACTTCAAAAAAACAATCAATTATAGTTTGTAAAAATTCATTTCTAGGAAGTAAAGGTATGCCAAAGTTGAATAATTCAGTATGCACACATAAAATATCACCTTTTTTAATGCCTAAATTTTCAAAAGCTTTTATTAAATCAAAATTTGAGTATTTTTTATTATTGTGCTCTAAAAAGTATTTCATATTATAAGCTCATTTTCTTTTAATTTTTCTATTAATTCTTTTATTTCATAAGCTTGTAAATTTAATTTATCAGCTATATCCAAAATATCATTTTTTCCATCACAATAAGCCAAAAAATTACAAGATAATGGAATTTTATTGGTTGATGAAGTGTTTATAGTATGATATAACCCTCTTTTTCCTAAATTTGGCTCACAAAAGATTGTATTTTTATAAATTTCATTGATTTCTAAATTCATTATAATTTCTTGCATAGCTTTTAAACCGCCTTGCAAACCTTTTTCACTTATGAAATTTAAATCATCTTTACTAGTGTGATATTCTTTATAATCACCAAATCTACTTCTGCAAATGCATACTACAGGTAAATTTACTAAAGGTGAGCAGTATTGTCTTTCATCTGATCCTCTGTCTATAAATGAAAATCTTTTAAAATTTTCTTTATTTTTTAAAGTATAGAGTGCTACTTTATCAGCTAGAGTATTTTCACTTGGGGAATGGATCAAAGAATAAGCATTATCATCACCTATGCAAGATAATACAAATCCAGCTTTTACATATTTTTGTAAATGATTTAAATTTTTATTTATATATACTATAGAGCCTATAGTTTCAGGAATTATCACGAAACGATAATTATATTTTCTTTCTTTTTGTTCTAAAAGCCATTTTGCTAAAAATGTAGCTACTATAGGCCCACTTAATTCATTATTTGCCATTGATGGATGACAAAGATAAGTAGAGATTAGAATTTCTTCTTTATTGTTTTGTGTGCTAGGTATTATAAAATCAGCATAGTTTAAAATCCCATCAAAATGTTTTGCATCTATAAAAACTTTATATTTTCCATTTTTAAGTTTTTCTCTTTTTTCATGTTCTATACAAAAGCCCCATCTTTTTTTATAATAGCTTGTTATATAAGGTATGGCATCTGGATAATCTTCTATGGAGTATAAATACTCTTGCAATTCATCTAGTGAAATTTCATCATTTATACCTTCGCTATAATTTAATACATGTAAATTATTTTTTTTAAAATCGCAAATTTTTTCTCCATCTGGAGTTATGATATAAGCATCATTTATTTGCCATTCTTGTGGCACTACCCAATCATATACTTTAGTCCCACTTTTTATGGAGTGAATTTTTAAAATACCCCCCCCCATAGCATCATCAAGTATTTTTAAACTAGCTCTAAAACCAACTCCTGTAATACTTCTGCAAATTGGAAAAAGTTTTTTAGCTAACTCATACATGCTTAATTCATGCATTACAATCCTTTTTAGAATTTTCTAAAATTTTAAATAAATTTTCTTTTATAAAATTTGCATCTTTTAAGCTCATTTCTTGATGGCATGGTATGCTAAGTTCAGCTTTATAAAAATTATCAGCATTTTCTAAAAAGATATTTTTGTATAAATTTTTATAAAAACTAAATTCATAAGTTGGTTTATAATGCACTTGCACACCTATACCCAAATCTAATAATTTTTGAAAAATTATTTCTTTTTGACAATAAAACTCAGGATAAAGCAATATAGGATATAAATGTCTTGAGCTTTTTTTATAATCTTTGATTTTTATAGTAGAAAAATATGGATTTTTTGCAAATTCTTTATCGTAAAAACTTGCTATTTGTTCTCTTTTTTCCAGCATTTGATCGAGTTTTTTAAGTTGATTTATACCTAAAGCACAAGCTACATCGCTTAAACGATAGTTATACCCTAAATCACACATATCACTATCCCATAGTCTTTTTTTATAAATTCCATGAGATCTTAGTAATTTTATTTTTTCTATCAAATTTTTATCATTGCTAACTACAGCACCACCTTCAAAAGTAGTGATGGGTTTTACAGGATGAAAAGAAAAAATGCTTAAATCAGCCTTGCTTCCCACTTTTCCATTTTTATAAATACTTCCTAAAGCATGACTTGCATCATCTATTAAAGCTATGTTATATTTTTTACAAAGACTTAAAATCTCATCCATTTCTACGCTGTTGCCAGCATAATCAACAACGCAAATTGCACCTATATTTTTGCTATCTTGTTTTAATCTTTGTTCTAATTTTTTTTCATCTATATTTCCATCACTTTTTACATCTATAAATTCTACTTTTGCACCGGCCATTAAAGCAGTATTTGCAGTAGCAGCAAAAGTTATAGGAGTAGTTAAAACAATTTTTTCTTTAACATCTAAGCTTAAATATGCAAGATGAAGTGCTGAGGTAGCTGAATTTAAAACGCAAGCATATTTTACTCCGACATATTCGCAAAGTGCTTGTTCGAATTCTTCTACTTTTTTCCCACCTGTTAAAATTTCATCTTTTAAAGCATTTATAACAGCTTCTATATCGCTTTGATCTATATTTTGATGAGAATAAGTTATCATTTTTCAAGCTCTGTGTGATTGATTATATCTAAAAGTTCTTCTTTACTAACCCATTTTGTGTTATTATCAGAGCTGTATGAAAAACCATCTTGGACTTTTTTGCCTTTTTCTTTTTTAGCATTTATACTAAAATCAACATCTATGGTGTTAAATTGAATACTTGGACTAATTGCATAATAATTTTTAAATTCATAAGTTAAATGACTATCATCACTTGAAATCATTATTTCATGGAGTTTTTCACCCGCTCTTATGCCTATGATTTTATGTTTTAAATTTGGAGCCATAGTTTTAGCTAAATCAACAATTTTCATAGATGGAATTTTAGGTACAAAAACTTCCCCTCCGTGCATAATTTCAAAATTATTTAATACAAAATTTACCCCATCTTCTAAAGATATCCAAAATCTAGTCATTCTTTCATCTGTTATAGGAAGCTCTTTTGCCCCATGTTCTATTAGCTTTTTAAAAAATGGCACCACTGAACCTCTTGAGCCTACTACATTTCCATATCTTGCTACACTAAATTTAGTATGAGATGATCCTGCTATATTATTTGCTGCTACAAAAAGTTTATCACTTGCTAATTTTGTAGCTCCATATAAATTAATAGGATTACAAGCTTTATCAGTTGAAAGAGCTATACATTTTTCGACATTATTTTCTAAACATGCATCAATTACATTTTGAGCACCATTTATATTGGTTTTTATGCATTCCATGGGATTATATTCTGCAATTGGCACATGCTTCATAGCAGCAGCATGGATTACAAAATCCACATCTTTCATAGCTACATTTAATCTTTCTTTATCTCTTACATCGCCTATAAAATAACGCATACAAATATCGTTAAATTCTCTTGCCATTTCAAATTGCTTGAGTTCATCGCGTGAATAGATGATGATTTTTTTAGGTTTGTATTTTTGAAGTAATGTTTTAGTATAAGTTTTTCCAAAACTTCCTGTGCCACCAGTGATTAAAATGTTTTTTCCATTAAACATACTTGTTTCCTAATATTTGATAACCTTTTTATATCGTCTAAAAATAAAACTATTTTAAAATTCTTGGCAAAGTTATACCTGTTTGGGCTTGATATTTACCTTTTTTGTCTGCATATGTTACATCACAAGTCTCATCTCCTTGCAAAAATAAGACCTGTGCTATACCTTCATTGGCATAAATTTTTGCAGGAAGTGGAGTGGTATTTGAAATTTCTATAGTGATATGTCCTTCAAAGCCTGGTTCAAAAGGGGTTACATTAACTATAATTCCACATCTTGCATAAGTGCTTTTTCCAAGACAAATAGCTAAAACATCATTTGGCATTTTAAAATACTCAACTGTTCTTGCAAGTGCAAAAGAATTTGCTGGAACTATACACACATCACCTACAAAATCCACTACATTTTCTTCTACGAAATTTTTAGGATCTACTACAGTGGAATTTACATTAGTAAAAATTTTAAACTCTCTCCCAACTCTTATATCATAACCATAGCTTGAAAGCCCATAACTAACTATACCTTTACCTATATTTGCTTCACAAAATGGTTCTATCATATTATGCTCTAGTGCCATTTTTTTGATCCAATTATCTGCTTTTAAGCCCATTTTTGTCCTTTATAATTAAAGTGAATTTTTAAATTATATCTTAAAATAAAAGTAAAAAATAAATAATTGAAGTTATTTTTAATATTTTTATATATAATTATAAATTAAGTCTTATAAATAAGGAGAATATATGATAAAAGAAGAAATCAAAGAATTAATGCAACTTTTTGCAGAAGCGAATATAAGCAAGATTAAAATAAAAGAACAAGATGGATTTGAAATAGAGCTTGAAAAAGATTTGTGTTGTGAATTACCAGCTCCAGCCCCTGTTACTCCAGCTCCACAACCAATCAATGTAAATGTAGTCAATGAAACCAAAGCAAGCTCAAACTCTTCTAATAAACCAACTATAAATAGTCCTATGGTAGGGACTTTTTATCAAGCTCCAAGTCCGGGTGCAGCACCTTTTGCTAAAGCAGGACAAACTATTAAAAAAGGAAGTACTATAGCGATTATTGAGGCAATGAAAATTATGAATGAAATTGAAGCTGAATATGATTGTAGGATAGTAGAAGTATTAGTAGCAGATGGTCAGCCTGTAGAATTTGGTATGCCTTTATTTGTGGTGGAGAAATTATAAAATGGAAATTAAAAGAGTTTTAATTGCAAATCGTGGCGAAATTGCACTAAGAGCTTTAAGAACTATTAAAGAAATGGGAAAAAAGGCAATTTGTGTGTATTCTACCGCAGATAAAGATGCTTTATATTTAAAATATGCTGACGCAAGTATTTGTATAGGAAATGCAAGAAGTTCAGAAAGCTATTTAAATATTCCAGCGATTATAAGTGCAGCTGAAATAAGCGAAGCTGATGCGATTTTCCCAGGATATGGATTTTTAAGTGAAAATCAAAATTTTGTAGAAATTTGTGCTAAACACAATATCAAATTTATAGGTCCTTCAGTAGCTGCTATGGCACTAATGAGTGATAAAAGTAAAGCAAAACAAGTAATGCAAAGAGCGGGTGTGCCTGTGATTCCAGGAAGTGATGGGGCTTTAAATGGAGTTGAAGCAGCAAAAAAACTTGCTAAAGAAATAGGCTATCCGGTGATTTTAAAAGCAGCAGCGGGTGGTGGTGGCCGTGGTATGCGAGTGGTTGAAGATGAAAAAGATTTAGAAAAAGCTTATTGGTCGGCTGAAAGTGAAGCTATGAGTGCTTTTGGTGATGGAACTATGTATATGGAAAAATATATCCAAAATCCACGCCATATAGAAGTGCAAATTGTAGGAGATAGTTTTGGCAATGTGATTCATTTAGGTGAGAGAGATTGCTCTATGCAAAGACGCCATCAAAAGCTTATAGAAGAATCTCCTGCAATTTTACTAGATGAAAAAACAAGAGCAAGGCTTCATGAAACAGCAGTAAAAGCTGCTAAGGCTATTGATTATGAGGGTGCAGGGACTTTTGAGTTTTTGGTAGATAAAAATTTAGATTTTTATTTTATTGAGATGAATACGCGCTTACAAGTTGAGCATTGCGTGAGTGAAATGGTTAGTGGGGTAGATATTATCGAGCTTATGATTAAAGTAGCTGAAGGTTATCCTTTACCAAAACAAGAAGAAATTAAACTTAAAGGTCATTCTATAGAATGTAGAATTACAGCTGAAGATTCTAAAACTTTCTTGCCTTGTCCAGGTAAAATTACAAAATATGTAGCACCAGCAGGACGCAATGTAAGAATGGAAAGCCATTGTTATCAAGATTATAGTGTACCTCCTTATTATGATTCTATGATAGGAAAATTAGTTGTTTGGGGAGAGGATAGAAACACGGCTATAGCAAAAATGAAAATTGCCTTACAAGAGCTTATTATAGGTGGAATTAAAACAACAAAAGATTTTCATTTAGCTATGATGGATAATGCAGATTTTATCAACAATAATTATGATACAAATTATCTTTCAAGACATTAATTAAGATAGGTTTTACCTATCTTAATTCTTCTATATGAGCGTTTGCTCTAATTTTATCAAGATGGTTTTTTAAAGCTTGTTCTTTTTGATTTATTGTATAAGCATTGGTGATTTGATCTTTAATTAGATTAAATTCGATTGGATTTTTTCCATATTTTTCTTTTATAAAATATGTTATATAGGTATTTTCACCATTTAATACAGGAGTAAATCCGCCTATTTTTGTATTATTAAGCAAAGCTAACAATCTTGGATCTAAATTTGCCGCATTTAGACTAATGGCTTTTGATTTAATTTGAGAATTTTTATACATAGGATTTTGTGTAAGTTGTTGTAAAAGTTCTGGATTTGTAGAATTATAAACAACTAAGTCTATATTAGAAAAGGTGCTGAATTTATCAAGATTATTTTCATAAAAATGTTTTAGTGTTTCATCGTCGATATTGATTTTTGCATTTTGCATTATACTTCTATAAAGTTTTTCTCTTTCTAAATCTTTTCTAACTTTATTTTTAAATACTTCAAAACTCAAACCATCTTTTTCTATTTTTGTTTGCAGACCATTAATATCAGTATTATTACCTTTTGCAATTTGTGCTAGCTTTTCATTGAGCTCAAAAGTACTTATATAAATTCCTAACTTTTTGGCTTCGCTTTGTTGAATCTTATCATCTACCAAAAAAGCAATAGCTTTTTGTTTATCATTAGTTTTTAATTCTTTCATGGTTTGTTCTATATCATAAAGGGTGATAGGCTGATTTTCTACTATCATTGCTACTCCACCAAGAGATTGTGCGTATAAAATGTTTGCAGCAAAACAACAAGATATTAAAAATTTTCTCATTTTGAAACCTTTATTTAAGTGTAAATATAGCATTATAACAATAAAAATTTAAAAAAGGTAAAAATATGCAAGAAATTACTACGCGTTTTGCTCCTTCCCCAACTGGATATTTACATATAGGAGGACTTAGAACGGCTTTATATAATTATCTTTATGCAAGAAAAAATAAGGGTAAATTTTTACTGCGTATTGAAGATACGGATTTGAAAAGAAATTCACAAGAAGCTACGCAAGCTATTATAGAAGCATTTAAATGGTGTGGGCTTGATTATGATGGGACGATAGAGTATCAATCCCAAAGATTTGATATTTATAAAAAATATATTCAAAAATTACTTGATGAGGGTAAGGCTTATTATTGTTATATGAGTAAAGAAGAGCTTGATGAGCTAAGAGCTAAGCAAGAAGCAGCTAAAGAGCGTCCAAAATATGATGGTAGATACAGGGAATTTAAAGGAACACCACCAAGTGGTATAGAGCCTGTAGTGCGTATAAAAGCTCCTCAAAGTGGAGAGATTAAATTTATAGATGGTATTAAAGGTGAAGTTAGCTTTAAGGCTGAAGATATTTTAGATGATTTTGTAATCGCAAGAAGTGATGGTAGTCCTATTTATAATCTAACCGTTGTAATTGATGATGCACTAATGGGTGTGAGTGATGTTATAAGAGGAGATGATCATTTATCAAATACTCCAAAACAAATCGTACTTTATGAAGCACTTGGCTTTAAAATTCCTAAATTTTATCATGTGGCTATGATACATGGTGAAGATGGCAAAAAACTTTCTAAGCGTCATGGAGCTACTGATGTGATGGAATATAAAAATATGGGGATTTTACCTCAAGCTTTGTTAAATTTTTTAGTAAGACTTGGATGGAGTCATGGAGATGATGAGATTTTTTCTTTAGAGAAAATGCAAGAACTTTTTAATCCAAATCATATTAATAAAAGTGCATCTTGTTATAATTTTAAAAAGTTAGAATGGCTTAATACTCATTATATTAAAACTTTATCTTTTGAGGAAATTAATAGACAATTAAAAGATTTAAATTTTGATTTGAGTAAATTTGAAAAAGCAGGTTTTTTACTTGATATGTTAAGAGAGAGAGCTAAAACCTTGCATGACATAATCAATGGAGCAAAAGTGTTACTAAATGACCCAAAAGAATATGATCAAAAGGCTATAGATAAATTTATTAATGAAACAAATTTAACTTATTTGAAAAAATACGCTATGGTTTTGAATGAGCAAAAAGTTGCTTGTGAATTTGAAGAATTAACCAACCAATTCTTAGAAGAAAATAATCTTAAATTAAAAGATCTAGCTCAAGCTATACGCATTGCACTCACTGGAAGTTCTGTAAGTCCTAGTATATTTGAAGTGTTAGAATTTTTAGGAGTGCAAAAGGCTAAACTTAGGATAGAAAATTTACTAAATTACATGAAGGGGAAATAATGAATTTAAAAGATGAAGCTTTGGAATATCACTTAGGTGGTAAAGTTGATATTATAGCTAGAAAACCTATGAGCAGTGCTCATGATTTATCTTTGGCTTATTCACCAGGTGTAGCAGAGCCATGTTTAGAAATTGCTAAAGATGAAACTTTAGCATATAAATACACTAATAAAGCAAATTTAGTTGCTATAGTTAGTGATGGGAGTGCGGTTTTAGGACTTGGAAATATAGGAGCAAGTGCGAGTAAGCCTGTTATGGAGGGAAAGGCTTGTTTATTTAAAAAATTTGCTAATGTTAATGCCTATGATTTGGAAATAAATGTGCATAGTATAGATGAGATTGTTACTTTTTGTAAGGCTATAGCACCTACTTTTGGTGGAATAAATTTAGAAGATATATCAGCACCAAAGTGTTTTGAAATAGAAGCTGCTTTGCAAGATCTTGGAATTCCTGTAATGCATGATGATCAACATGGCACAGCAATTATTTCTACAGCAGGACTTATGAATGCTATGGAAATTAGTGGTAAAAGATTTGAAGATATTAAAGTGGTAGTAAGTGGTGCGGGTGCAGCAGGTATTGCAAGTGCTAGAATGTATAGAAATCTAGGTGTAAAAAATATCATTTTAGTAGATAGTAAAGGTGTGATTAATACCCAAAGAGATGATTTAAACAAATATAAATTGGAATTTGTAAGTGATACTAAAGATAGCACTTTAAGAGAAGCCTTAAAAGGAGCTGATGTATTTTTAGGATTAAGTGCACCTAAAATTTTAGACGATGAGATGGTTTTATCTATGGCTAAAGATCCTGTCATTTTTGCTTTAGCTAATCCAGTACCCGAAGTAATGCCTGAAGATGTAAAAAGAGTAAGAAGTGATGCTATAGTTGGAACTGGGAGAAGCGATTATCCAAATCAAATTAACAATGTTTTAGGTTTTCCATTTATTTTTAGAGGTGCTTTAGATGTTAAAGCAACTAAAATCACCGAAAATATGAAAATAGCTGCAGCTAAAGCTTTGGCAGATTTAGCCAAACTTGAAGTTACTGATGAGGTAAAACAAGCTTATGGAGTAGAAGAGCTTAGTTTTGGCAGAGATTATGTAATACCAAAGCCATTTGATAGTAGGGTAAAAGCTGTTGTAAGTGCTGCTGTGGCAAAAGCTGCAGTTGAAGATGGTGTGGCTTTAGCAAAAGAATTTGATTATCAAAAATATCTAACAAGTTTGCAATAATTTTATATGATAAGTTTTATTTAAAAAATATTTTTTAAATAAAACTTGATTAATTTTTAGTTCCATAAACTTTCTTCTCTTCTAATCTTTAGATTAGTTATATTCAATGATTAGAATAATTTTTCATAACAAATGACAAATTTTGATATAAATTTTAGTATTGATAATATTTTTAATTAAATTAATTTATATTTAAGATATTTTTTTATAGGATATTAAAACTTAATAATAGAAAGGTAATGATGATTTTTGGAAAGATAGATTATCTTAACTTGCTTCCTTTGCATATCTATCTTAAAAAATCAGCTTTTCCTAACTATGTTAAGCAAACTACAGAATACAAAAAAGGGGTTCCTAGCAAACTAAATCGCCATTTGTATTTTAGACGCATTGATGCGGCGATTATTTCAAGTATTGAAAGTCGTAGAAAAAAATACAAAACCTTAAATGTAGGAATTTGTGCAAACAAAAAGGTAAAAAGCGTTTTGGTGAAAAAACATTCTCAAAGCAAAGAAGATGCAAGTTCTGCAACTTCTAATGCTCTTGCAAAAGTTTTAAAGCAAAAAGGGGAGGTTGTCATCGGTGATAAGGCTTTAAAACTTTATTTGCAAAATCCAAAAGATTATATTGATTTGTGTGAATTATGGTATGAAAAAACAAATTTACCTTTTGTTTTTGCTCGCTTTTCTTGTGTTAAAAATTTTTCTATTTATAAAAAAATGATGAAAAATTTCATAAAAAGTAAAATTTTCATTCCACAATATATTTTGCTAAATTATTCTAAATCAAGAAATCTTTCTCAAAAAGAAATTAGTGCTTACTTGAAGCTAATTTATTACAAAATAGGAGTAAAGGAGCAAATGGCACTAAAAAAATTTTTAGCTAAAACAAACAGCAAGATATTATAAATTGCTATGGTGGCAAGTGATAATATATAAATGCTTAAAGCTATTGATTTTAAATTAAATTAAATTTTTTATTTTGGTTAGATATATAGGAGTAGTTACTTCTTAACTTAAAATGTAATAAGGTGTAAATATGTATCAATAGAAATTGTGAAAAAGTTGATGCAAGATTACATAAAATAATGAAAAATATTTTGACAATTCTTATGAATATGTAAAAGCTTACAATCATAAAAAAAATTTAGCAGTAGATTTAAATATAGTGGGTTTTAACAAAAGGTAGCTGATTTTAGGTGATTGATGGATATTAAAAGATGGCTTAAATGCCATCTTTATTGCATATAAAAAAAGCTTGCTATTTGATTAGCAATTTTTTCCTCTAAAGATTCTTTGGCTCTATCTATATTGCTAAGATAAGCAGTTCTTGCTAAAAGTGAGGTGCTTTGAGTAGAGTTTTTAGAAATTATTTGCAAATTAACTTGTAAAAGGTAGTAATTTTCCACTTCCATTTCAAATACATCATCTATTTTATCAAAGTCGTTATAAAAAAATCTCGCATTAGAAGCAAGTAACCTTTGTGCATAGGAAAATTTCTTAAAATCTACTATATTGATGTAAATTTTATATTCACTGCTAGTATTGTTTAAAACAAGACCTAAATTTTGTAATTTTTGAGCGAGTTTGGCTTCTAAATTTGTATTTAATTTTGAAGGATTATTGATGTGTAAAGAAAAACTTTGATTTTTATTAGCATATAGGAAAATACCCTCATTGCTTGTTTGTATAAAAGTCTGCATAGGACCACTTGTGCAAGCACTTAAAAATAGTGCAAGCACAAGCGAGAAAAGATTATTTTTGAGCATCGATTATAGTTGGAACAGCACGAAGACCAAGTTTAGAGTATTTTGCAAAAGTTTCTCTTACTGCTTTAACTTCAGCTTCACTAGGTTTTTTATAATCTTTAAGATTTTCATCATAATATTTTTTCATAATGGTGATTTTTTGTTCATCACTTTTAGCATTTTTACTTTCTTGATAAATTAATGCAGATTTTTCAAAAGCACTAGTGTCATGGATAGGAGTTAAGATAAATTTAACTTGATGAGTTTTTAGTGTTTCTTCTATTTTATCTAAATGCATTCTACAATATGGACATTCAGGATCGCTAAAAACATAAAGTAAAGGTTTATTTTTATCACCTAAAGAAATAAACATTTTTTCTTTTTTAAGTTCAACTAAGGCTTTTTTAGCAAATTCAGCTTGTTGTTTTTCCATAAGTTTTGCTTGATAAACTTGAGAATAAAACTCACCTTTTTTTACATCAATTACTTCAGTTGTAATGATATTTGCTTGAGTAAAAACGATTTCTTGGAAATTTTTACCACTAATTTCAAAATTAACTATCACGGCTTCAAAGTTAGTATCAGGAATTTTTTCTCTACTAGAAACACTAATGTTTGCATTAGATAAATTTGGATTTTTTTTAAAAAAATTAATAATTTCTTCATTGCTTGCTGCAAATAAAGAGCCAGCAAGGGTCAAAAGAGCTAAAGATTTTTTCATCATTTTCCTTTATTTTAAATTTTATATATTATAAAATTTAAATTTTAATACTTAGATTTTTAACATTCTTTTTTCATCTATTTTTATTACTTGAGGGTAATTTTTATCAAGATATTCTAAATAGGCTATGGCATATTTTCTTGAAATTTGAAAATGATTTTTTACAAAACTTACATCTAAATGATGATTTTGTAATAGTTTTAAAAATTCTTGCATAAGATTTTCAAGAGCATTTTTTTCTATAAAAAGATTGTGAGCTAGTCTTTTGACTTTATTTTCTTTAGTAAGTTTTTTTAAGATGAGATCTCCATTTTTCCTATCAAGCTCTAAATACTCATAAAGATTATAAGGTGCGGTAGGTTTTATACCTTCTTTTTTTAAAATTTCGTAAAGCTCACAATGAGCCTTTTCTTGTAATTTTTCAAAGTCTTGTCCTTTTAAAAACCATATGCCATCTTTAAAGTCCAGTTTTTCTTGCATTTGCTTGAGCGTATAAGCACAAAAGCTCTCACTTGCCCAAGTAAGCCTTAGGGCGATAGAATGAGGCGAGATTAAAGCATAAGGATTTTTAGAAAAAATAAAATTAATAAATTCTTTCAAAGTTTGCATGGCATTTAAATCATACACATTTAAAGCTTGTTCATCGACAAAAACACAATCTAAGCTTTTTGCTAAATTTAAAGCTTGTTCATGAGTGAGTTTGAAACGCTGATAACTTGAAAGCAAGCCAAAACCAAGTTTATGAGTTTGTTTTAAAAGCTCAAACACTTTTTTAAAATCTTTTTGTTCTAAAAGTGTTAAATACTTTGCTTTTGCATCTTTTTTTAAAGGCTCGCTCACTGCATTTAACACCACGCCACCACTTTTAATACGCCCATTTTCAAGCAAAATAAATTTATCATCAAAACACAAAGGTAAGTTTTTATCAAATTCTAAGCTAATATAAGTTTTATCTTCAAATTCTTTGATTACACTAATTTTTGCATTAAGTTTTTTTGATCCGCTACAAAATTCTAAAACACTTCCATGTTTAATTTCTGTGGTAAAAATAACTCCATCAATACTTTTAAAACTTTTAAAAATACCTTTTTTGCTTAACACATAGCCTTTTTTTAACTCACGATAATCACAATTTAAGCTCAAAGCAACTCTATTATAAGCTTTTGCTTCTAAAACATTTTCTTCATGAATTTGTATGTTTTTTACAATGATATCTTTTTGATTTTCAAGGCAAAATATTTTTTCATTTTTGCTGATTTTTCCTTCATTTAAACTTCCAGTTACTACCGTGCCTATACCTTTTAGAGAAAAAACCCTATCTATATAGTATCTAAAAATCAAATTTTCATCATTTTCTTTAGGTTTTAAACTAAGTAGATAATTTTTTAAATTTAATATACTTTGCTCATTATAAATGCTAGTTGGAAAAACTTTTAAGATATTGATTTTAAAGGCTTTTAATTCTTTTAAAAGCTCTATTTGTTTTTGCGCTAAATCCTTGCATAAATCAACCTTACTTAAAATAAGCACTATATCTTTCACGCCTAAAAATTCCAAAACCCTTAAATGCTCTATACTTTGAGCCTTTAAACCCTCATTTATATCTATGACAAACATACACACTCTAAAACCAAAAGCACCGCTTATCATAGTTTTAATCAAACTTTCATGCCCAGGCACATCGATAAAAGCAATATTTAAATTTTCACTTTTTAAATTTGAAAAGCTAAGATTAATCGTAATACCTTTTTCTTTCTCTTCTTTTAAATCATCACCCTCAAAACCATTTAAAGCTTTAATAAGTGAAGTTTTACCATGGTCAATATGCCCAGCTGTGCCTATGATGATACTATGCATGAAACACCTCTTTAATAATGCTTATTATTTTATTTAAATCTTTTTCTAAAATACTTCTAAAATCTAGCACAAAATGCTCATTTTCAACGCGTCCAATCACACCTTTTTTTCTAAATTTTTCTTGTAAAAGCAAAGCTTTGCCGTTAAAACTTAGTGTAAAAGTATCTAAGCTTTTATCGGGCATAGAGCCACCACCTACTAAACTTTTTGAAGATTTTAATTCACATTTGGTAGAAATTCTTTCTTTAACAAAAAGAGCTTTTTTTTCTATGATTTTTATATCATCATTTAAAAGTTTTAAAGTAGGAATTTTTTCATATTCTTTTTCTAAGTATGCTTTGGTAGTTTCATTTAAAAAAGCTAGGGTGATTTTATCAACCCTTAGCATTCTTAAAAGTTGATTTTTCTTTAGCTGTTGAATGTATTTTTTCTTTCCAAGTATAATGCCTGCTTGAGTAGAGCCAAAAAGTTTATCGCCGCTAAAACTTAAAATATCACAATGTTTTAAAAGCTCTTTCACACTTGGCTCATTTTTACTTAGTTGTTTATTGATTTTTTCACACCAACCAGCACCCAAATCATAATAAGATATAAGTTTTTTCTTTTTTGTTAAAGCATAAATTTCACTTAAGCTCACCTCTTCAAAAAATCCTTTAAAAGCAAAATTAGAGCGGTGAGTTTTTAAAATCATCTTAGTATTTTCATTGATAGCTTTTTCATAATCATATAAATGAGTTTTATTGGTCGTGCCTATTTCTTTTAGTTTAACCCCAGCTGCAATCATAACTTCAGGAATTCTAAAATTTCCCCCAATCTCAACTAGCTCGCTTCTTGAGGTAATAACCTCTTCATTTTTTGCTAAGGTGTTTAAGATTAAAAATACAGCTGAAGCATTGTTATTAACAACCAAACAATCTTCACAATCAAATAATATTTTTAAATTCGCACTAAGTGCGTCATATCTTGAGCCTCTTTTGCCAGTTTGCATATTAAATTCTAAATTAGAATAAGAGCAGATGATTTCTTTGGTTCTTTCAAAAATACTCTCATCAATAATACTACGACCAAGATTAGTATGTATGATAACTCCAGTGGCATTGATCAAGCTTTGACTTTGTGTATTTAAAAACTCATCAATACTTTGAGTGATTTTACCTAGCAAATCTTGCAAACTAAAATTTAAATTTTCATTTTTACTAAGCTCTTTTTTACAATTTGAAACAACTAATTTTGAAAAATATGTTCTTAAATATAAAGGATATTTAATTAAGTTTTTGTCATTTATAAGCGTGTTTATAGGTGGAAAATTTCTAAATTTGTTCATCTTAAACCTTAAGAATAAATTAGTAAAATTATAACTTTTTTATAATGAAATTTATATAATTAAAATTAAAAATTTAAAAGAGAGTATGATGAAAGATTTTGTATTTTTAGAAAATGAAGATTTAATTCCTTTAAGTGATAATATTAGCATAGTTCAAAAAGCCTGTGATGAAGAAGTTTTTATAGGAAATTCAAAGCTTTTAAACCCTGAAATTTATGCACCTGAGATTAATTTTTACCTTAAAAATTCTAAAGATGATGTGCTTAAAAAAGCAAAAACCATCGATTTTCTGTATAAGATTAGATCTAAAATTTATGATTTAGGGCTTGATTTAGAATACACCAAAGAAGTGGGTAAAAATGTAATCATTGCAAGTGATGAGGATCAAAATGAGCTTATAGAAAGTTTAAAAAAACAAGACTACAAGGTTTTAAAGCTAAGTAATGAGCAGTGTTTGGGCGTTTTAGGTTGTGTAGGTGAGCTTTGCGTGATAGCATTAAAAGATAATGAGCAAGTAGAAATTGATTGTGATTTTTTCTTATATGATGTAAAAAAAGAAAGTTTTGATCAACAAAGTGGTTGCTATGATTTAACTACTTTAAGTCAAGAAGAACTTATAAAACTTTTAAATTCTAATTCTCCAAAATATAAATTTAGAAACTACATTAGTTATGATGATAGTATTTGTCAATATCATGGAAGAAGAAGTATTCATTGTGGAAAATGTGCTGAAATTTGTCCTAGTGTGGCTATTTTAAAAGATGATGAGCAAAGAAAGTTAGAATTTTCTTATATTGATTGTATAAATTGTGGTGATTGTGTAGGTATTTGTCCTAGTGGAGCGCTTGATTATGCGCCTATGCCACGCAATAGTTTTTATGAAATTTTAAAATTTTTTGAAGATAAAATCATCTTAATCATTCCTGAAAAAATGCCTATAGAAAATTTAAATATCACCTTAAAAGAAGATGTAATGCCTTTTATGATTAAAGGTGAAAACTATCTTGATCAAGCACATTTTTTAGCTATGCTTCAAACAAGTGGTGCGAGTGTGATTTTTTATAGTGATGGTTTATCACAAGGTACTTTAGAAGTGATAGCTTTGATGAATGAAATTTTTCAAAGAAAATTTAAACAAAACGCAATTTTTCTAGCTAAAGAAGAAAAAGAACTTTTAGAAGCTATCAATCAAGCTCATTTTATAGAAAATCTTAAATTTATTTCTTATAATCCTGCGCTTTTAAAAAGAGAAGATTTTGCTATAAGATTAAGAGAGCTTATAAAAGAAGAAAATTTAGGCAATATCCCAAGCAAAGAATGGATACGCTATGGAAAAATCACTATCAATACAGATACCTGCACCTTATGTCTTTCTTGTGTAGGAGCTTGTAATGTAGGAGCTTTAGTAGCTGATACTAAGGATAATTCTTTGAAGTTTAATGCAAGTTTATGCACCACCTGTGGATATTGTGAGGCAAGTTGTGCTGAAAAAGATACTTTGATACTTCAAAGAAGCGGGATAGATTTAGAAAAAGAGTATTTTTCTTTTATGGTTTTAGCTCAAGATGAGCTTTTTGCCTGTGTAGAATGTGGAAAAGAATTTGCTACTAAAAAGGCTGTTGAAAAAATCGCTAGCATTATGAAGCCAAAATTTATGGGAGATGAAGCTAAAATAAAAACACTATATTGTTGTGCTGAATGCAAAGCAAAAGTAATGATACAAAGTATGAATGTGCTTTAAGCCAAAAGGTTTAAGCACTAAGTTTTATCCCGCCACTCTAGTAATGATTAAAACGATAAAAATAAGTTTGTTAATGGTTATTCTTCTTTAAAGATTAAAAATCCACAATATTAATAAGTGTTATATCACAACCTACCCAAACACATAAGCTATACTTAAATCAATTTTTTTCAAAACATAAAAAAGTCTGTTAAAGAAAATGAAAAAATATCGCAAAAATAATTAAATAAAGATTGTTTTTACTAATGCTTTGCATAATTCATCGAGCTTGTTACAATTTCTTCAAAAACTATACTAATTACCAAAACTAACTAATGCATTTTGTATCTTTTAATTTAAAAACGAAATTACAAAAGGATAAAATGTGGTGTAATAGAGGCTATCAAATAACCATAAGCTAGTATAAAATTTCAAGATAAAATCCATAAGTAATTCATAGTTTTACTATAATATTAATTATGTTATTTTAACATTACTTTTTATATCTTAGTTAAATTTAGTGCAAAGGCTTTTTGACTTAAAAACACTTCATCATTTTCTTTAAAATCTTTAGCTTCTAAGGGACTTAGTGCTACTTGGCTTATTTGATTACCTATAGCAAGTATGGCTATAAATATGCTATCTTGCTTTTGTAGATTTAAAATGCGTGCTTTTATGACAAATTTTTGCGAGCCTTGTGTTTTTAAAAAAACTTCATTAGGCGAGCCTTCTTTGATGATAGTTCCATTTTCTAAAATGATGACTTTGTTGGCTAGTTTATAAACTTCACTAACATCATGACTGATTAAAATAGTAGTGATTTTATAAGTTTTATGTATATTTAAAAGATAATCATGCAAATGCACTTTTATCTCATTATCTAAAGCACTAAATGGCTCATCTAAAAGCAAAAGTTTAGGTTTTTGCATAATGGCTCTTGCTAAAGCTACGCGTTGTTTTTGACCTCCGCTTAGCTCTAAAATATGGCTTTTTTTATGTTTGTTTAAATCTAAAAGTTCTAAAAGTTCGTTGGCAAATTTAAGATCATTTTTTGCATAAAGTAAATTTTGTTCTACATTCATAT
This sequence comes from Campylobacter armoricus, assembly GCF_013372105.1. NCBI lineage: Bacteria > Pseudomonadati > Campylobacterota > Epsilonproteobacteria > Campylobacterales > Campylobacteraceae > Campylobacter > Campylobacter armoricus. Next base: position 1,314,858 of record NZ_CP053825.1, on the reverse strand, counting down.
TTTCAAATAAAGCATAATCTTGAAAAACAAAACCTGTTTTTCTTTTTTGCGGGCTTAGAAAGTTTTTATCATCAAAAAAAATTGTATCATTAAAAGTGCAAACTCCTTGTGCTTTTTCAAAACCTGCTAGAATTCTTAAAAGTGTAGTTTTACCACTTCCACTTTTACCAAAAATAGCACAAAAATCACCTTCGTAAATTTCAAATTTAGCCTTTAAATGAAATTCTTTTTCTTTATTTTTGAATTTTTTCTCACAATCAAGTTTTAGCATAAATATTCTTTGATAAATAAAGCACTAGGGTGAATATAAGCAAATATATATTCATCGAGTTGGTAATTTTGTTCTAAAAATTCAAAAGTACTAATTTGTGCTTCAAAAGTGCAAACTTCATTTTCTAATCTTATTATAGTGATGATTTTTCCTTGGAAAATATCTATGATTTTTGCATAAAAAGTATTTAAAAATGAATTTTCTAAGTTTTTTTTACTAAGCAAGCATTCGCTACTTTTAAAAGCAAGTAATACTTCGTGGTTAATGCAAGCTTTTTCATTAAGCTCCAAAGAAAGCATAAAAAAAATATGATTTTGGGTGCTAAATTCCACCCAGTTAATATTTTCATGATTTTTAATATTTTTTATTTTGGCTTTAATCATGGGACAATATAACCATAAGCCTTGAAAATTTCTTTAGCTTCAGGACTTAGTATAAAATCATAAAATTTCTTAGCTTTAGCATTATCTTTTCCATAAGAAGTGATAACAATACCTTGATTGATAGGTTCATAAAGATTTGAATCTATTAGAATATAATTTTTTCCTTCTTCAAGATTGTATTTTTTTAATCCATCTTCATATAATGCACTTGCTGCTATAAAACCTACATCAGCTGCTTTTAATGTTTGGGTTAAAGCTTCTCCTATGGATTTTGCTTCTACGATTTTTCCTTTTACTTGTTCATAAATTTTAGAATTTTGCATAGTTTCTATACTTGCTTGTCCATAAGGAGCAGCTTTGGGATTAGCTATGGTGATGATTTTTACTTTTTCATCATTTAAGGTATTTAGTCCTTTGCTTAAATCCATTCTTACGCTTAGTAAAGCTAAAGCTCCTTGAGCATAAATAACAGGTTTTGTACTTGCAAAATTATCATCATATAAATTTTGAGCAAATTTCATATTTGCTGCCATAAAAATATCAAATGGTGCTCCATTTTTAATCTGTGAAACTAAATTTCCACTTGCCCCTAAACTTACATTGACGCTAATATCTGGGTTTTGCTTTTGAAATTCTTTTTGTAAAGCTTTAAAAGCATAAGCTACATTTGCAGCTGCTGCTATATTTACATCAGCGCTATATCCAAAAATACACAAAAAAATTAGTGCAAGAAACTTTTTCATTTTCTATCCTTTTAGCTGTAAATTTTGGAAAAATTATAACTTATTTTTAAACGCAAAAATAAATTTGAATTTTTTACATATTTTCTAAAACTTATTATATAAGCAAATAAAAATTTTTATTTTCAAAAAAAGAATATTTTAAAACATTTAGTGTAAAAATTTATTTTTATTTTTGTATAATTCGCACTCTTATTTATACATAAAATCTAAGGAAAAAAATTGTCAAAATATATAATTTGCTTGTGCTTGTTTTTTAGTACTTTAATATTAGCTAATGATTTTGAAGATTTCGAACAAGAATACCAAAAAAAAGAAGTCAAAGATAGTTTTTATACTTATAATAAAGCTATGAGTAAATTTAATTATGATCTTTATACATATATTTTAAGACCTATTGCTATTTCTTATAAAAGTATCACGCCAAGTTTTGTAAGAACTGGAGTTAAAAATGTTTTTGATACAACAAGATCTCCTGCAAAAATTATTAACCATCTCTTAACTTTTGAATTTAAAAAAGCAGGCGAGGAATTTGGTAGATTTTGTATGAATGTTATTTTTGGTTTTGGTTTATTAGATAGTGCAAGTAAAACTTCTTTAAAAAGTTATGAAGTTGATTTTGGAACAACTCTAGGAAAATGGGGAGTAAATAGTGGAACACATTTGGTTTTACCTATTTTAGGACCATCTAATGTAAGAGATGCTCTAGCTTTACCTATAGATTGGTTTTTAGTTCCTGAAGCTTATATAGATAATTTTTGGCTTGGAGTGGGTGTAAATGCTGCATTAAAACTTAATGAATTAAGTTTTGAGTATGAAAAAATTGATGATATTTACCAAAATAGTGTAGATTATTATATTTTTATACGCGATGCTTATGAGCAAAGGCGTCAAGAACTTATAAAACAAGGAAATTAATGAAAAAAATCATAATATTATTTTTTAGTATAGCATTTGCTTTTGCTTTAAATTTGCAAGATATTTCAAAAACTATGCAAGAAAAAATTGATGAAAGTTTAAAAATTTTAGATCAAAATAAAAACGATAAAAATAAAGCAGCAGAGAAAATTTTTACTCTTTTTGATGGTATTTTTGATTATACTCTTATGGCAAAACTTAGTCTTTCTACAAGGTATGAAAAATTAAGCGAGAGTGAAAAAACTCGATTTAATAAGGCTTTTGAAAAAAATCTTAAAAAAAGCTTTACAGATAAACTTGCTTTATATGATTCGCAAAAATTAAAGGTAGTTGGATTAGAAGAAAAAAATAAAAGAGCCTTTTTAAAAACTTCTATGATAGTAGATGGAAAAGAAAATTTTGTAATTTTTAAATTTTATGATAAAAACAATGATTGGCAAATTTATGATGTGGATATTTTTGGTATAAGCATTATACAAACCTATCGCTCACAATTTAAAGACATTATACAAAATAGTGATTTTAATACTTTGCTTGAAAAACTTTCTAGTGTTGATTTTTCTAAATAATGCTAAGTAAAATTTTAAAAACCTTTCTTAATTTTCCAAAGCTAACTTTGGGGATTACTTTAATTTTTTGTGTATTTTTTAGTTTTTTTGCTAAAAATTTAAGTGTAGATGCAAGTGCTGAAAGCTTACTTTTAGAACATGATAAAGGCTTGAAACTATATAGAGAGATTTCAGAACGCTATGGTAATGATAATTTTTTAATGCTCGCTTTTGCTCCTAAAGATAAAGATATTTTTAGTAAAGAAAATTTAGAAACCATCAAAAATTTAACTCTTGATTTAACAAAAGTCAAAGGGGTTGAAAAAGTATTTTCTATTGCTAATGCACCTTTGCTTACAAGTTCTAAAGATAAAGAATTAAAAGAGCTTATTCAAAATATACCTAATATTTTTAGTCAAGATATAGATATAAATTTAGCCAAAAAAGAAATTTTAAATCACCCTTTTTATAAAAATAATATCATCTCAAAAGATGCAAAAACAACAGGAATTTTGATATATCTTGCACCTGATATTATCTATAATGATTTGATTAAATTAAGGGATAGTGCAAAAAATGAAAATGAAAAAGAGTATTTTAGAGCCTTGATTAAAAAACATCAAGAAGGTTCAAGAGAATTTAGTGCAAAAAGATTAGAAGAAATAAATAACATAGTTTTTAAATATAGCCAAAGCGGGGATTTTTTGCACCTTGGCGGTGTGGAAATGATTGCTAATGATATGATTGATTATGTAAAGAGTGATTTAAAAATTTATGGACTTAGTTTGATAGGTCTTTTATTTATTGTTCTTTGGTGGTTTTTTGGCTCTTTGCGTTTAGTGTTTTTGGCTTTGGGAATTTGTGTGATTTCGCTTTTTACTTCTAGTGGAATTTTTGCACTTTTGGGTTTTGATATTACCATAGTTTCTTCAAACTATGTAGCTTTAGTGCTTATTATTAGCGTTTCTGTGGTAATTCATCTAATAGTACATTTTATAGAAAATTCACATAAACATCAAAAATCAAGTGTTTATAAAATATTACTTTCAACTTTATTAAATAAAGCAAATCCAAGTTTTTTTGCTATTTTAACTACCATAGTTGGATTTTTAAGTTTTGTATTTTCAGATATAGAGCCTATAATAAAACTTGGCATTATGATGAGCCTTGGCATAAGTGTGAGTTTGATTTTAGCTTATATATATTTTGCAAGTGTTTTAATGCTTTTACCTCGCTTTGAATTTAAAAAACTCAATCAAAGTTCTTTAAAATTTTTGGGTTTTTGTGCTAATGTAAGTTTAAAGCATAGAAAAATTATTTATAGCATAAGTGTAATTTGTGTGGTATTTGCTTTGTTTGGAATTTCACAAATCAAAGTAGAAAATAGCTTTGTAAGTTATTTTAAGGATAGTTCTAGAATAAAACAAGGTTTGTTGATTATAGATAAAGAGCTAGGCGGAACTATGCCTTTAGATGTGATTGTTAAATTTAAGCATAACTCAAAACAAAATGAAAGCGTTGATGAATTCGAACAAGAATTTGATGATTTAGCTAAAGATGATAGGTATTTTTTTAGCAGTGAAAAGACAAGAATAGCCACTAAGGTTCATCAGTTTTTAAGTAAGCAAAAATATGTAGGTTCTGTGCTTAGTTTGCAAAGTTTATTAGAGCTTGGAAAAAGTATCAATGATGGTAAAGCTTTAGATGATTTTGCTTTGGCATTTTTATATGAAAATTTAGATGAGAGTTTTAAAAAGCAAGTTTTAACTCCTTTTGTGAGTATAGAAAATAATGAGTTAAGATTTAGTGTGCGTATGTTAGATAGTGATCCAAATTTAAGACGCGATGCTTTTTTAAAACAACTTGAAAAAGACTTAAACGAGCTTTTGCAAAATGATAATGTAGAGATTAAAATTAGTGGTATTATGCCTTTATATAATAATATGCTTCAAAGTCTTTTTTCATCACAATTTGATACTTTAGTTTTTGTGGTGCTTGTGATATTTGCTTTGTTTGTAGTGATTTTTAGAAGTTTTGTTTATGCCTTTGTGGCAATTTTAGCTAATCTCATACCTCTAGCTTTAGTATTTGGCTTAATGGGAATTTTAAATATACCACTTGATATTATGAGTATTACTATAGCTGCTATTTGTATAGGAATAGGGGTTGATGATATGATTCATTATATCCATCGTTTTAAAGAAGAGTTAAAACATAAAAGTTTAGAAGATGCTATAAAAGCTTCTCATTTTGGTATAGGTAGTGCTATTTATTACACTAGTGTTACTATTATTTTGGGCTTTTTGGTAATGATTAGCAGTAATTTTATCCCTACGATTTATTTTGGATTGCTTACGGTTTTGGCGATGAGCTTGCTTTTATTTGGTGCTTTATTTTTATTACCAAGTTTTATTGTAAGTTATTATCATTTTAAAACAAAATCATAATAAAGCATCATCCAAGCTACATATGCAACAAAAACAATAGCTAAAAATTTTAAAAATTGCTTCATTGATTTTCTACTCTTTCTATAATTTTTAATATATAAGTGCATAGTTTTAACGCACAAGAACGATGAGAAATTTTTAATTTAATTTTCTCATCTAACTCGCCTAAAGTTTTATCAAAACCTTTTGGGATAAATAAAGGATCGTATCCAAAGCCATTATTTCCCTTTGGAGTGTCAATGGCAAGACCATGCATATATCCATGCGTGCTAAAATGTCCATACTTTGAGCTTATAGCAATAGCTGCGGTATAAAAAGCATTACTTTGAGTTAGATTTTTTTTATGTAAAGCTTGAATGAGTTTGTTTCTATTAGCTTCATCTGTGCCTTCTTTGGAATATCTTGCTGAAAAAATTCCTGGTGCATTATCTAAAGCTTCTACACTTATACCACTATCATCACTTAAGGTTATAAATTCATTTTGTTTTTTACCTAAAGCATTAAAAATAGCTTTAGATTTTATCAAGGCATTTTCTTTAAAACTTTTACCATCTTCAATGATTTCAAAAGGAGTGATGATTTCATTTAGTGCATAAATTTCATAAGTAGTTAAAATTTTTTTGATTTCTTCTACTTTGTGTGTATTAGAAGTTGCTAGAATGATTTTTAATTTTTTCTTCATAAAATTCTCTTTTTATCTTGGCTTTAAAAAAAGTTTATCAAAATCATAGTAAAATTATCCTTTATGAAGGAGTAAAGATGTTAAAAACCGTTTTACCTTTATCTTTTATAGTGGGAACTAGATTTTTTGGTTTATTTATAGTTTTACCAGTTTTAAGTTTATATGCTTTAAATTTAAAAGGGGCTAATGAATTTTTAGTAGGGCTTTTGGTAGGTGTATATGCTTTAACTCAAATGGCTTTACAAGTGCCTTTTGGAATGCTTTCAGATAAAATAGGGCGTAAAAAAACTATGCTTATAGGGCTTGTAGTATTTATCGTAGGTTCTTTGGTATGCTCGTATGCTAATGATATTTATACTATGATGTTTGGAAGGTTATTACAAGGAGCAGGGGCTATAGGTGCTGTTGCTACTGCTATGATAAGTGATTTTATCAATGAAGAAAATCGTGGCAAGGCTATGGCTATCATGGGATCATTCATAGGACTTTCTTTTGCAGCTTCTTTGGTGCTATCTCCTTTAATGAGTGCTAAATTTGGACTTTCAAGTTTGTTTGATTTGAGTGCGATTTTGAGTTTAGTTTGTATCGTTCTTTTATTTAGTGTAGTGCCAAAAGAGCATACAATCGTGCATGAAAATACAAAAACCCCATTAAAAAAACTTCTAAAAGAAAAAAACCTAGCTTTGATGAATCTTACTAATTGTATGCAAAAAATGCTTATGAGTATAGCATTTTTAAGCATACCTTTGGTTTTGGTGCATGAGTTTAACTACCCGAGCGAAAATTTATGGCATGTTTATGTTAGCTCTATGGTCCTTGGTTTTTTAGCTATGGGTTTATCAGGCTCTTTAGGAGAAAAAAGAGGTTTAAGTAAAGAAATTTTACTTTTAGGAGTGGCGTTTTTTATCATCGCTTATATTATATTTGCTTTTTCACATAATGCTTTAGTGTTTATGGTGGGTGTTGTAGTGTTTTTTATAGGATTTAATTTGCATGAGCCTATTATGCAAAGTTGTGCGAGTAAATTTGCTAAGGTAAATGAAAAAGGTGCAGCTTTGGGTGTATTTAATGCTTTTGGTTATTTTGGAAGCTTTTTAGGTGGTGTTGTAGGAGGGTATTTTTTACACCATTTTAGTTTAGTTGCTCTTGCTTTTATTTTGATAGCTTTGTCTTTGATTTGGTTTGTGTTGCTTTTGTTTTTACAAAGTCCAGCAGATTTTAAAAATATTTATTTGCCTTTAGAAATTAAGTATGATTTAAATAAGATTAAAAATTTAAACGGGGTTTTAGATGTATATAAAAACGCTAAATTCTTGGTTATAAAATATGATAAAAAAATCACAAGCGAAGATGAACTTAAAACTAAATTTTAACACATTAATTTAAGTTAATTTTTATAAATATAATATTAACATATATAAAATTTTTAATAAAGGATTTTTTATGTTAATATTTTCTCCACTGGGGGGGGAATTGAATAATTTTAATTTAATCTCTTCTTGTAAAAAATTATCAAAACAAATTCTACTTTCAAATATAGTCGCTTCTTTACTTTTTTCATCTACATTTGCTCTACCTAGTGGAGGTAAATTTACTCACAACACAAGTGGTAATATTATTACAAATGGTAATAATATGCATATTAATGGTAATGGAACAAACTCTGTCATTCAATGGGGTGGTGGCTTTAGTATAGGTAAAGGTGAGAGCGTGAATTTTAATGGAAACAATAAAAACTACCTAAACATTGCTCATGGAACAAGTAAATCTACTATAGATGGATTATTAAATGCAAATGGTAATAATGTATTTTTAATCAATCCTAATGGAGTAATCATTACTAAAAATGGAACTATCAATGCTAATCGCTTTGTAGCTTCTACTTCATCAATGGATAATGCAGCTATGCAAAGATTTGCTAATATGAGTAATTTTAATGATGGCTTAACTTTCTCTCCAGTATTTAAACCTAACAAATTAGGTAATGTAATCAATATGGGTAATATTAATGCAAATAAAGTATTGCTTATAGGGAATAAAGTCTTATTACAAAGTTCTTTTAATACAAAGAGTAAAACTTTCAATCAAATTACAGCTTTAGATAAAGATAAAAAAGCAAATATACATTTAGTAGGTAATGAAATACATGCTGATATTGCTACTTTAAAAGATATAAATAAATTATATATCACAGCTAAAGATAAAGGCTCACTTTATTTAAATGCTACTGGATATTATTATAATCCATCTTCATTTAGTAATTTTGATTATGAAAGTAAAGCTTATAATGGAATAAATCATAATAATACTAATTTTTCTAATGCAAAATATGTAGGTATAGGTTCTGATATAGATTGGTGGCACTTTGTAAAAGGGTGGAATGAAAACAAAACAGGATTTAGAGATACAGCTAGTGAATATAGACTAACTAATGATATAGATTTTAAAGGTAACAAAGGACAAGGAGTAGAAGGTAAAGACTGGCAAAACTATGCTAATTATTGTATAGATGGTTTAGGTTGTACTTCTATGATGGTGGAATTTTATTACAACAAAACCTTTGATGGACAAGGTTATACTTTAAAAAATATCAATATAGACACAACTTCTTTAGATAATAAACCTTTATATGTTGGTATATTTGGTTATATTCGTGGAGTAACTATTAAAAATATCAATGTAGATTATATGGGTGGTGGGATAAAAGCTAACTATGGTTTTATTAGTGGTTTTGCTGGTAATGCTAGTGGAACTTTTTCTAATATTTCTTTAAATAATATAGGTAATATTAGTAGTTATGATAATGCCGGTGGTTTTGCTAGTTATATTGATAATGGAACCTTTAGCAATATTTCTTTAAATAATATAGGTAATATTAGTGGTAATGGTTTTGCTAATATTGCTAGAGGAACTTTTAGCAATATTTCTTTAAATCATATAGGAAATATTAGTGGTATTAATGTCGGTGGTTTTGCTGGTGATGCTATTGGAACTTTTAGCAATATTTCTTTAAATAATATAGGAAATATTAGTGGTAGTAGTAGCGGTATTTATAGCTATGCCGGTGGTTTTGCTGGTGGTGCTTATGGAACCTTTAGCAATATTTCTTTAAATCATATAGGAAGTATTAGTAGTAGTAATAGTAGTAATAGTAGTAATAGTGATAGCTATGCCGGTGGTTTTGCTGGTTATGCTAGTGGAACTTTTAGCAATATTTCTTTAAATAATATAGGAAATATTAGTAGTAGTAATAGTAGTAATAGTAGTCATAGTGATAGTTACGCTGGTGGTTTTGCTGGTGAGATTAATCATAGTAATTATAACCATTCTACTTTCAAAAACATTTATATATTTTTTAATCCAAATATGAGTATAAGTGCAAGTGGTGGTAATCAAAATTATGCTGGTAAATTCTTTGGTGGTTATAAAGATAATTATAATCCCACCTTCGACAATGTCCATATCTACCATCATGCTAATGATTTAACTAATGCAACAGCTGATAAAAACTACTGGAATGATTTTAATACAAATGATTATGTTAGCAATAAAATAAACATTCACACTTATAATGATAATGATAAAAATCAAGCCTACAATCAATTCAAACAACAAGATAACACCATAGCAAGACCTATAGTGCAACTTCCTAACATAACCCCACCATCTAATCCATCTAACCCACCTGATCTTACAGATACTAATGTAAAATTAGATGAAAATGATTTACACCAAGATATAATCAATGAAATCATAAATGATATTACTAATAATCATTATGAATTAAGTATAGCTAATTTACTTAATATGCTTAAAGATAAAACTAACTATACTAATATGAATGAGGAACAAAAAACTAACTTTATAGCTAAATACTTTCTAAAAGGAGATACAACAAAAGCTTTAGAAGTAGTTCAAAGTTTAGACTTTCTTTTAGCTTATGAAAACAATGGCTTAAGCACTGCAAGTAATGATAAATTTGAAGCAAATGGTTTAAGTGTTAAAAACACTTTAATAGCTAATACTAAAAAAACAATCAAAAACAAAAATGATTTATTTGATTTTTTAAGTGATGATTTAAAAAATTTAGTTGTTAATTATAATCAAAACATAACAGATTTAAAAACAGCTCAAGAGCAATTAAAAATAGCCATAGCAAAATACAATGACTATGTTAAAAAAGTCAATGAAAATCCTAGTATAAAAAATGATGCAACTTTAAATGCTTTAAAAGCTGAAGTAGATAGATTAGATAATCTTAGTAAAGAACTTTTTGCTAGTATAAATAATAATCAAGAATTATTACAAACTTATCAAGATAAAACTAGCACTGATTCAAATAATCACTTTAAAATAATAGGTAAATTTGATAATGTAGCTTTACTTACACCTAATTTAGATGAAATAGTAGTTGATGGTAATGAAAATGAAGATTATAAAAAAGTATCACGCCAAGTAGCTAATGCTCAAAAACAAACACCTACTTTTGAATATGAAGAAGATGAAAAAGAAGAAGTAGAAGAAGCTTCTATGAAACAAAGATCAAGAACTTGCATAGTAAGTGATAATTATAAAACTATGAATCCTTGTGTGGTAGGGGGAATGTAGCAAATCTATACTGCTTTGGCAGTATAGATTATACAAAATGTCTTTCTTTTAAAAGCACATATAATTTTAAAGTAGAGATGAAAAAAGTCAAAATAGCAGGACCGAGTATAATACCCCAAAAACCAAAGCTTGAAATTCCTGCTATCATTGCAAAGAAAATCAAAAGTTCATTGATTTGTGTTGGAATTTGAACTAATTTTTCATTAATCCACTTAATCACATAAGGTTTTACTAAAGTATCTGCGATAAAAGATATCATTACCACACTATAGATGAAAATCACTAAAGCACCGCTTAGGTTGTTGTTAGCAAATTCATATAAAGAAACGGGCACATAAATCAAAGCCCCACCTACTACAGGTATCAAAGAGCTAAAGCAAAACAATATCCCCATTAAAATAGCATCATATCCATAAATTTTAGTAATGATAGCAAAAAGCACACCTTGCAAAATAGCATTTATCATCATAGAGTAAAATACTACCGACATTACATTGCTTACTTCGCTTAAAATACCTTGTGTTTCTTCTTTTTTCATAGGAACTATAGTTTTGATATATCCTATAAGCTGTGTTCCATAAAGATTGGCGAAAAAATAAAACACACAAATTAACACTATATCAGTTAGAAATTTAGTCCCAAATTTGGTTATGCTTGAAAGATAGGTTAAGACATTTTTAGAAATAGAATTTAAATCAATACTTGCTAAAGTTTCTTTTATCTTTGGTTCAATAAAACTTAAAGATTCAGGCAAATGTAAAGAGTAGTTTTTAAAATACTCTAAAGTATTGTTAAAATAGCTTATATCAAAACCTTTTGCAGCTTTAGCTAACTCTATAATGGCATATACAAAAGGTATAAAAAACAATGCTAGCATAAATATAGTTGTAGCTGCTGCGGCAACGACTTTTTTACCTTTGAAAATTTTAAGAAATTTTATGTTGATGTTTGAAGTTGAAACAGCCATCAAACTTGCTATGGCAATATTCATCAAAAAAGGTTTAAATAAAAAAAGCACCCAAAATAAAATAATCAATATAAAACTAATTAAGAAAAAATTACTATTTTTCATCAAATAAACCCTTGTTGTATTTTAATTTTAAAACATCAAAGCTTTTTAAACTTGCGATGCGTCCTTTTGCTGTCCTTTCTATATAGCCATTTGCTAGCAAATACGGCTCTATAACATCTTCTATGGTATTTTCATCTTCGCTTAATGCTGCTGCTATACTAGAAAGCCCTATAGGTTTTCTTTTAGCTTCGGTTAAAAGCTCTAAATATCTTAAATCCATCGCATCAAAACCAAGTTCATTTACTCCTAAACAATCAAGTGCCTCTTTAGCTCTTTTTTCGCTGATAATTTCTTCATCATTTACATCAGCAAAATCTCTTACTCTTTTTAGAAGTCTTAGGGCAATTCTTGGGGTAGAGCGACTGCGTTTGGCTATCTCTAAAGAAGCTTTTTTTTCACAAGTTTTATTAAGCTTTAAAGCCGCTTTTTCTAAAATGATAGCAAGTTCTTCATTTTTATAAAATTCTAAGCGAAATTGCATACCAAAGCGATCGCGTAAAGGATTGCTTAGCATACCTGCTCTTGTAGTAGCACCAATGAGTGTAAATTTAGGCAAATCGATTTTTATCGTTTGTGCAGCAGGACCACTACCTATGATAATATCAAGACGAAAATCCTCCATAGCAGGATAAAGCACTTCTTCTATGGCAGGGCTTAAACGATGAATTTCATCGATAAATAAAATATCTCCTTCGTTAAGATTAGTTAAAATCGCAGCTAAATCCCCGCTTTTTTCTATCATAGGGGCTGCTGTAGTTTTGATATTTGCATTCATTTCATAAGAAATAATGTTTGCTAGAGTTGTTTTGCCAAGTCCTGCAGGACCACTAAAAAGTATATGATCTAGGCATTCATTTCTTTTTTTAGCAGCTTTGATAAAAATTTCTAAATTTTTTTTAATATTTTCTTGTCCTATATAGCCGTCAAAATTTGAAGGTCTAAGGCTTGTTTCATAAGTTTCATCAGGGGAGAATTTTTCAATCTCTACGATTCTATCCATATTTTTTCCATTTTATTTTGTAAGAAATTTTAATTTTATCTAAAATTTGCTAAAATAAACATTTAAACTTAGATTATAGAAGTTTTTATGGGAATTTTAGAGCAATTAGAGTTAGATTACGAGCTTGAAGAAATTGAGCGTTTTTTATACTTTTTTAGAAGTCTTTGCGATATTTTAGAGCCTTTGATAGTAAAGCTAAGCAGCGATAGCTTAAAATACAAAGAAGCCTTAAAAGACTTAGAGCAAAATATCCATAATGTAGTTTGGGCAGCTAAAAGACTAAATTTAGATGAAATTACAAATTTTTGTACTTTTTGTGAAGAAATTATGCAAGAAGCAGCTAAATTTGATGGTCCTGCTAGTGATGAATTTGTGGATTGGATGTTTTTAGTGGGCGAACAGCTTGATAAGTATTGTAGTGATTATGAAAAAAATGCTTCTTTTTTAAGCGTGTTTAATCCTCAAATTGCAAATGTTCCTGATAAAATTTCTAAATAATGGGGACGACTTGGCTTCGACAGGAGTAGAGTGGCCTTGGTGGCATGTCGCTTTGAGCAAAGCGTATAAAGCTCAAATTAAAATTAAACGCAAACAACGTTAAATTTGCTCCTGCTTACGCTAAAGCTGCGTAAGTTCAGTTGAGCCTGAATTTTAAGTGATACTATCTAGCTTAGAATTTGGTCATTTTTGATAGTGTAGATTGAAATTTGACAAATTTTAATTGAAGTTAAAGTCTTAGTCTAGCTTGAAATTTTGGAAGGTGAGTTTGGCTAGATGAAGTTTTCACCTTTGCTAAGCATGTAGATGCCGTGGTTGTTTTATTTTTGGACAGGGGTTCAATTCCCCTCGTCTCCACCAGAAAACAATACAATATAATATTTTGGAAAATTGAATGAAAAATATACTAAAACATAATAATAAAATATATACACAAGATGATTTAATTAAAGCTTTATATGATTTAGGAATAAAAAATGGTGATATTGTATGCGCCCATAGTGAAATTTTTAACTTCGGAATACCTTTATTAAATATTAATGAATTTTTGAGTGCTTTAATTGAAAGTTTATTTGAGGTTATTGGAAAAGATGGCACTTTATTAATGCCAACATTTACTTATAGCTTTTGTAATAATGAAGTTTATGATAAGGTAAAGTCTAAAACAGCAGTAGGGGCTTTGAATGAATTTTTTAGAAAGCAAGAAGGAGTAAAAAGAACAAATGATCCTATATTTTCTTTTGCAATTAAGGGAGCACGCGAAGAACTATTTTTAAATAAAGATTGTGATTCATGTTTTGGTAATGATTGTACATATGAAATTTTAACTTACAATAATGGCAAAATTTTAAATTTTGGCAATAAAGAATGCTATACTTTTGTACATTATCCAGAAGAAAGTTGTAAGATTAGTTATAGATATAATAAAATTTTTAAAGGTTTAATAATAGATGAAAATAACAACCAATATGAAAAACAGATTAATTTTTTCGTAAGACATCAGGGTGTAGTAACTAGTGATGAAAAAATTACGCAATTTTTGAAGTTAAAAGACTATTATAATGAAATAAAATTTGGCAATACTAGTTTAGCTTTAATTGAAGCTAGAAAATTTTATGATGATTTGATAGTTGAATTTAAGAAGAATGAATCGATTTTTAGAATCGATCAATAGACGCTTCTCCCACCATCTGCTACTATACTTTGACCTGTTATCCAAGAACTTAGTGGGCTTAAAAGAAAAGCACATAAATGTGCTATATCATTTTCTTTTCCTATACCTAAAGGATAAAAATTATTAAGTTCATTTTCATATTCTTTTGAGCGTATGCTAGATATTTTTTCTGTCATTTCGGTGTCAATGTGTCCAGGTAAAATACTATTAATTCTAAAACCAAATTTTGCAAAATCTTTTACTAGACTTATAGTTAAAGAAGTTAAAGCCCCTTTAGAAGCATCATAAATACTCATTGAGGAGATACTTATTTTTAGTGATGCTGCACTAATTAAAACAACGCTAAGTTTTTCAGATTTTCTTTTATCATAAAGGCATTTTAATAATTCAAGACAACCGAAAAAATTTATATCAAAAATTTCTTTAGCTTTATCAATATGAATCATTCGCAAAGGATTTACGCAAGCTACACCGCTAAAATAAGCCATAGCATTGATTTTTCCATTTTCTTGTACAATTTCATCTACTAATTCTTTAATTTTATATGTGGAACTAAAGTCGTGAATTTTGTAAGAAAGATTAGAACACTCATTTTGTAGTTTTTTAAGTTCGCTTTCTCTTCTTGAGACAGCTATTACTTTTGCTCCAAGAGAGTCAAGAAATTTACAAGTTGCTCTACCAAGCCCACTGCTTGCTCCTATGATTAAACAAACTTTATTTGTTAGATTAAATGTATTCATTCTGTTTCCATATATTTATTATATTGATTATGGAAATAAATGATTCTTTTTTCTAATTCTTTAGCATAGTGGTATTTAAACTCACCATTTAAAAACTTACTACCATGTATTAAATTGCAAACTTGTGCATCTTCTTTGAATATAGTTTTATTCATATTAATAACTTCTTTGCTAAAAGCTTCCACATTTAATTTTGACTTGCTAATATAATTTCTTGAAATAAAATGAGTTTTATTTGGAGTGTTTGGAAAATAATTTTGAATCGAATAGGCATATCCAAATGTTGAACTTATTATTACAAATGGAAAGAGATGATATGAAAAATATTTATTATCAATGTAATTGTTTTTATTAAAAATATTTCGTACTTTTTCAAGTTTAGTATAAATTTTACTATTATAAATATTAGCATTTGTTTTAGAATTTGTTTTGCTATAACTTGGTGTATCTTTAATAGAGAGTATGCCTAAGGAGCAAGGATGTACATAGTTAATATGATAAGCTTCCAGACTATTTTCAATACCTATTTTCCAATTACAGTTGTAATCTATAGGACTATTAAGGCCAATAAAGCATTGAATGCTTTGGCTTATGTTTTTAAGCTCATCATAATAATCACCAAGTTGCTCATTAAGTGTTGTTGATGGGTTATGGGAAAAAAATATAAAATCTCCGCAAAAACCAATATTAATTTTAAAAAGATCTAATTTTTCAGCATCTTTAAATTCTACTTTTGATGGAATTGAAAGTTTTGAATTTTTATAGATCCAATGATGATATTGACATTTTATTTCAGAATTTCCATAATAAATGCTATTGCTTTCATCAGAAAACATAAGTTTAGCTCCTCGATGCGGACACATATTATAAAAAGCAATAATATCACCATTATCATTATAAAAAACAATTTCAAAATCATATATTTTTAAGACAACATAATCTTTATTGTTTTGAATTTCGCTTTTATGAATTCCAAAATGCCAAAATGTCTTGTAAATATTTTCAAATTCTTTCTTTTGTGTAATGTCAGTATTATAGTCCCAACAATGCATCATTTATCCAATTTATTATAGATTATGTTGCAAGTGCAATCTAATTCTTCTAAAATGCAAGTTGCTACTGAAAAACCAACTCCATAACCCATTAACATAACATTTTTATAATTTTGATTTTTTAAATCACAAATTAATAAGGGAATAGAATTTGAATTTTCATTTCCGAAATTAAGCATATTATTTGGCAATTTTTCACTTATACCTAGTTTATTTCCAAGATAGTTTAAAACAAAAGAATTGGCTTGGTGGAAATAAAATTGTGAAATTTGTTCTTTTGTTAAATTTGCTAATTTTAATATATTTTCAAATGCTAATGGTATATTTCTAATAGTATAATCAAATACTTCAATCCCTTTCATTTGCATATATCCATCTTTATATGGAGCTATAATGAGATCATATCCTTCACCTAAAGTTTTAAAACAGAAATAGCTTTTACTATTTTCTGCTTCAACCGCTGTGCAACTAACACCATCTCCAAATAAAAAAGCAGTTTCCCTATTATCAGGTAAAATGGTTTCACTTGAAGCATCACCAACTAAAAGCAAAACACGCTTTAATCCATTAGATATATAATTATAAGCAATATTAAGTGCATACACATAGCCACTACAACCTAAATTTACATCAAAAGCAATCAAATTTTCTTTTCTTAAACCTATTTTTCCTTGAATATAGCAAGCCATAGCTGGATAACGAAATTCATTACTTTGTGTTAGAACTATTATTGCATCAATGGTATTTTTTTCCCATCTAAGTGCTTCTAAAGTAGCTTCTGCTGCTTTAATAAATAACTCACTTATTTTTTCGTTTTTATCTTTATCTAAAATATATCTTGTTTCAACCCCAATTTGTTTGATGATTTTTTGTTTATCTTTTTCGCTAAAAAATGGGTTATCAAAATTTGAAACTTTTTTACTTGGCAATACAGAACAAATATGTCTTATTTTACCTTTGGAGAAATTTTGCATTATCGGTCCTTATTTATTTTGAGTTAAGATTATATTATCTTAGCTAGTTTCAAAATATCATTTACTGTTTTTAAGTTAGAAATTTCTTCCGAAGTAATATTCATATTGAATTTTGAATCAAAAAGAGCCATCAGATTTAAAAATGCAAGACTATCCCAATCTTCATAGTCTTTTAATATACTATCTTCTTTTAACTCTCCTGGATTTAGCATTAAAATGTCTTCTAAAGCTTGAATCATTTCATTTTTATTCATATCCCCCCCCCACCATTATTAAAAATTTTGCTTTTATATTAACAAATATTTAGTTTTTTTGCAAGGATTACCTTGCAAAAATTTTTATACAAATAAAGAATTCACACTTTCGTTATGATAAACTCTGCGTATTACCTCACCAAAAATAGGTGCTACGCTTAAGACTTTGATTTTATCCATTTGTTGTTTTAAAGGTATAGTATCAGTTACTACTAGCTCATCTAATGCATCTTTGGCTATTCTTTCATAAGCTACACCACTAAGTACAGGGTGAGTACAGCAAGCTATCACAGATTTTGCACCTTTGCTTTTAAACACTTCAGCAGCTTTTACTATGGTTCCTGCTGTATCGATGATATCATCTACTAAAATTACTTCTTTATCTTTTACATCACCGATGACATTCATCACTTCGCTTTCATTGGCTTTTTCGCGTCTTTTATCCACTATAACTATATCAAGTCCTAAAGCTTTTGCTACGCTTCTAGCTCTTGCTATACCACCTATATCAGGACTTGCGATGATAGGATTTTTATAATTTTTATTTTTAATATAATCATTAAAAATAATACTTCCATAAAGATTATCCACAGGTATATCAAAAAAACCTTGAATTTGTCCAGCATGTAAGTCTATGGTAGCTACTCTATCTACTCCTGCTGATTCTATGAGATTTGCTACTAATTTTGCTGTAATTGGCACTCTAGGACTTGCTTTTCTATCTTGTCTTGCATAGCCAAAATAAGGAATGATAGCTGTGATAGAGCTTGCGCTTGATCGACGCAAAGCATCTGTCATGATTAAAAGCTCCATTAGGTTATCATTGGTTGGAGCACAAGTACTTTGTATGATAAATACATCTTTACCACGCACACTTTCATCTATTTGAATACTAATTTCACCATCACTAAAACGCTTCACACCTGCATTGCTTAGAGGCAATGAAAGGTATTTTGAGATCTTTTTAGCAAATTCCTCATTTGCTGAACCAGAAAATATTTTATATCCACGCATATATAAGCCTTAGTAAAGTTTTTTGTGATGATATAAAAAGTTTTTTAAAAATACAATAAAATATATCAAAAGCCGTGTAATCTTTTTAAATCAGCATCAATAGGAAATTTATTTCCATCTTTATCTACGCTTACATAAGTTACTACAGCTGAAGTTACATGCATACAATATACACGGCCATATTCATTAGCTCTTTGGGTAACTACTTCTACTTCTACGGTGATAGAAGTATTGCCTGCTTTGATAATTTTTGCATAGCAAGATACCAAATCACCTACGAAAATCGGCTCTTTAAAAATGATTTTATCTACTGCAACCGTGACAACTCTTTGTGGGGAAAGTTCTCTTGCGGCAATGGCTCCGGCTAGATCAATTTGTGACATGATCCAACCACCAAAGATATTACCAGCGGGGTTTGTATTGCTTGGCATAGCTATAACTCTTAGCTTAGGTTCTCCCATATCTTTCATACATTCTCCTTGTGTTTTAAAAAAAACATTATAATTAAGTTTTAAAAATAAAGAAAGGTAAAAAATGAATGATTTTAAGCAAATAGCAAAAATTGTGAAAAATAGGAAACAAAATATCAATAGTCTTTATAATATACTTCAAACTAATCAAAACCATCCTTTGATAGATAGAGCTTTAGAACTAGCTAATCTTGAAAATGAAAAAAGCAATGTGTTGGCGATGTTGCGTCGTTTGGTGGATTTAAAAGAAGAAAATTTAGTCCAAGAACTTGAGAAAAAAGGCTTGAGTGAAGAAGAAATTTCTCAAATAAAATATAAAGTTTTTTCTTTAGTAAGAGCCTTTTATGAAGTAGAACACCAAGATTTAATCGATGAGATTAAAAGTAAAAATTTATTAGATGAATTTTACTTTAATTTAGTTCAAGGTGTGCATAATATAGGTGTAGTTATGAATTCATTTGAACTTGTTTGGAGTAAGCAAATTTTAGATACAAACAATAAAATTTTAAAAGAACAATTTCCAAATTTAAGTGATGCATTGGAGTTTTTAAAACAAAATGAGCTTTATCAGCTTAATCAAGATGGTGAAATTTGTGAAAGAAGTTATGGGGCTTTAGTAAAAATTGGAACTCTTTGGAGATTTTTACCTTATGCAAAAGCTTTTGAAAATGAGGTTTTAAAACTTGAATATGAGTTTGATAAATTATTAGAAAAACTAAGAAATTGTGCTTTAGATGATGAAAAAAATGCTTATATTGATTATATAGAAAAATTAAAATTTGCTTTTTGTGAAAAAGATAATAACGAAGTAGTTAAAAAATGGCAAGAAGCAGAACTTGCATGGATGGAAGTAAAATGCCCATTACAAATTGGTCATCCTTTAGAATACTATGAAGACTCTTATACGCATGCTGTGGCACTTGAATGGGATATACGCTTAGAAGATGTGAGCGATTTTAATGGGAGCGTGTTTAAAGAAAAAATTAAAGAAAGTTTTGCAATGGTGTATGCAAATTTAGATGAAGAAGATGAAGCTTTGTTTGATGAAGTGAATTTTAATCTTGAAAAAACTCAGCTTTATATTTGTATGCCTATGATTTTTTATGGAGCAGAGCTTAAGGGGCTTTTTTCTGCTCAAGTAGTGCCAAATGATGAATATGTAAGCAATATAGCAGGCAAAAAGATTTTTGCTTTTTTAAATTATGTTTATGAAAATGCTAAAACTAAGCCTTTTATGAAGCTTTCTTCTATGGTATTTGAAAAAGAATTTTTAGATTATGGTAGAGAAATTTTATTTTATAATGAAAAATTATGGAAAAGAATTTATGAGGTTTCTACCATAGGTCATGAGTTTGGGCATATTTTCTTTGTGGCAAATGATAGCGAAAAGAAAATGAATGAAAGTGGTGTGTTTAAAAATATAGAAGAGTTTAAAGCTACTGCGGGCGGGCTTGTGAATTTCTTTTTGCATGAAGAAGATGATTTAAAGCTTCCTGTGTTTTATGAGCTTATTAAAAGGGCTATAGGATTGATCGCTTGGCAAAGAGTAGAGGAGGTTAAGCCTTATTATACAGAAGGTTTGATTCATTTGTCATTATTGTTTAAATCAGGGGTGTTATCTTTTGCAAATGAGAAATTAAACATTAAATTTGATGAGGAAGCTTATGAAGCCTTTAAGGCTGTGTTTATGCAAAATTATTACAAGCTGGCAAGACATTATATGCTAAAAGAAGATGCGAAAAATTATTTAGATGAATTTTGTGTTTTAGAAGATGAGGTATTTTTACCACTTGATGAAGAATGTAAAGAATTTGTAAAATACTACTATGAATTGTATAAACTTTATGGCAATGAAATCGATGAAAGTGGTGAGTTTGAAAAATACTCCAATGTAAAATAAAATTTAATCAAGAAGAATTTAGTTTTCTTCTTGATATTTACTATTTTCTAATGTTTTTTCCATATCTTTTTGCGTTTTTAAAATAGCTTCACTAAAACCATTTAGCACTGAAAATGGAGCAAATTGTGCTGCTCTTTTTTCTCTTGACATTGGTGGGAATTGTTTTGATTTTTCATATTTTATATCTATTATATCTTTATAATCATCATGCATTATGACCTCCTATTAAAGAAGAAATTTCTTTGGTTTCATCATCTAAGCTTGAGGCTTTTAATATGGCCTTTTTACCAAATTTTTGTATGATTTGAAGTCTTGCTTTTTGGAGTTTTTCTTCTTTTGCAAGTTGATTTTTTTCTTGCAAAATTGCATTAAAATCACTAAATAAATTTAATTCTTGGAAATTTTCTTGAGCTTTATCTGTGATATTATTTAAACTTAGGCTGATTTTTCTAATGCTTAAGTTTTTATCGCTGATTTTGCAAAAAAGCTCTAAGGCTTTTTTATTGATGATTTTTAAAGAATAGGTAAAATTTTCTAAATTTATACTTCCATGAGCATTTTTAGGTATAGTTCTTCCATAATTATCTTTAGTAATAGCTCCTTTATAAGAAGCTAAAAGGCTTGAATTTTCTAAATTACTTTTATCATATTGTATATTTAGTGTGATATGGTTTGTTTTAAGGTTATTTTGTATAAGTTCAAGTACTAAATGATCGACAAGCTCTTTTAAAACTTTCATTGCTTGATTATTATCATATGCAAAAGGTAAAACTTTAGCCATGACTTTAGAGTGATTTTGTGATTTATAATTTTTGATATCTTTCATCGTGCAAGTTTCAATACCCCAAGCATGATCGATTAATAGTTCAGCATTTACACCAAAGTATTTATAAAGCAAAGCTTCATGTTTTAAAGAAAATCTTGCAAGATCTCCCATAGTATGAATGTTTAAATTTTCAAGTTTTAAGGCAATACCTTTACCTATACGCCAAAAATCTTTTAAAGGTTTGTGCTGCCACATTTTATATCTATATAATTTTTCATCTAAAAAGGCTATAAGCAAACCATTTTCATCTATTTTTTGTCTTTTGGCAAGTATGTCCATAGCAATTTTTGCTAAGTATAAATTTGTACCTATGCCAGCTGTTGCAGTGATTTTACTTGTATGTAAAATATCAAGCAAAACTTTAGTAAGTAGCTCATAAGCTGAAAGTTTATATTTATCAAGATAAGAGCTAAGATCTATAAAAACTTCATCAATAGAATATATATGTATATCCTTAGTATCAAAATATTTTAAATAAATACTATATATTTTTGAGCTAAATTCTATATAAGTAGCCATTCTAGGTTTAGCAACAATGTAGTCTATTTTTAAGTTTAAGTCATTTTCAAGTTCTAATTTATTAAAACTTTTGGCTTTGAAGTGTTGCTTTTGGTTTTGTTTTAGTCTTTCAAAATTTAATAAATGGATTTTTTGTTTAAACTCAAAAAGTCTTAATCTGCTAGGTATATTATAAGTTTTTAGTGCAGGAGAAACTGCTAGTATAATGGTTTTATCTGTTCTTGACTCATCTGCTACGATGAGATTTGTTGTTAAAGGATCTAAATTTCTTAAAACACATTCAGCTGAAGCATAAAAAGATTTTAAATCTATAGAAGCGTAAATTTGCATAGCGTTAATTAACTTACCTTCAAAAATCAATCAAACTTAATATGTAATTATATCAATAAAAGTTGTAAATTTTTATAAAGGTGGCGGACAGAGAGGGATTTGAACCCTCGAGACCCGTTAAGATCTGCACCCTTAGCAGGGGTGTGGTTTCAGCCACTCACCCATCTGTCCATATTAAAATGGAAAGTATATCTTATTGTTTATAAGATATACCTTAAAATTTAAATACTAAGATAAGCTATGATTAAAGTTATAGCAAAACCAATTCCTAGTATTGCTATTTGCTTACCTCTATCTTTTCGTATAGCTATAAGAGTAATTAATAACCCTGATATATAAAGGATTATCATAGCAAGTGCAAAAGCTAAGCCAAGTACAGAAAAATACCACATACCTTTATCTTTATGAAGCAAAATCATATTTCCAAGTAAGCTTCGAGATTTGGTAGTTATTTTATAATGGTTTTCATCCAGTTTGATGATACCAGCCGTGTAGCTAATAGTTCCAATTTCTATACCATTTCCTTTTTTGTTAAGTTTTGGTTCTAAAGAAGATGGTAGTTTTAGATTATTTTTTTTTAAAAAATCGATTAAAAATTCAGCTTCGGCTCCTTCTTGAATAACAGCTTGAATTTTATAATCTTGAATTTTAGCTCCACTTTCCCCATCAAGACCAGCTATATAAGCAAAGCCGGTGATGGCATATAAAAATGCAAGTGGCAAGAAAAATAAGCTAATGTAGATGTGAATTTGTCTAAATAATTTATTTTTATTCATTTTTAACTCCTTAATTTGTTAAGTAAAGTATATAAATAAAAAGTGAAGTGAAAATAAATTATTCTTTTTTAGATTTACGCATTAAAGTAAAAATGCCTCGTGTAATACCATAAAGCACATACAAGCTAGCAACAATCAATGCACTTTCTAAAAAGTATAAATAAAGCATAGAAAATAAAATCACTAAAAGTATTAAAACTTTTAAAACATTAGCTCTTTTAAGATCAATTTTTTTAAAACTCGGATATCTTATATTGCTAACCATTAAAAATGCTAAAAGCATTTGTATGCATACAATAAATAAGGAATATTCATGCAAAAAATCATAATACAAATAAGCACTTACCCATAAAGCACTTACAACAGCAGCTGTAGGTATAGGTAATCCTATAAAAACAGAAGGTTCATAGGTTCCTGTAGTAACATTAAACCTTGCTAAGCGTATGGCACCAAAAACCACAAATAAACCTGCGATTAAAGAACCAAAGCGACCGTATTCATAACCTATACTCATATAAAAAAGCATAGCTGGTGCAACACCAAATGCTATTAAATCAGCTAAGGAATCAAACTCAATACCAAATTTAGAAGTAGAATTAGTAGCTCTTGCTACGCGTCCATCTAGACCATCACAAATTAATGATAAAATGATATAAATTAAAGCTTTATCAAAGTTTTGATTGATAGAGGCTATTACTGAAATGATTCCTAAAAATATCGAAGCAGCTGTAAAAAGATTTGGTAAAATATAAATTAATTTAAAATTCATGGATTTAAGTATCCTATCAATGCACCAACACGAACTTTGTCGTTTTCATTGACGCAAATTCTGGAATCTTTTGGGAGCAATAAGCTTATACTGCCATCAAGCATAAAGCCTATATTTTGTCCATGATTTAAATGATGTCCAAAATCGTATATATGAGTTTTTCTATTCAATGCTCCAAAAATAATACGCAAAGCCCATTGTTTATTTTTAGAACGAGCTAAAAATAGCATTCTTTCGCTCATTAAATTTGTATTTTTCATAAATGGACATAAAAAAAGTCCATGTTTAATTCTGCTTTCTTCTACATCCATATCAAGTGGAGCTATAATGTTTCCTTGTGAAAAAATGCTATTAACAATTTGCACTTCTATGCATTCTCCAAGTTCTTTATACGAGCTTGTTTTTATGCATTTGATTTTCCCTTCTATAGGAGATATTATAGTATTTGTATCTGCTATATAATCAATCTTGCTTGTTCTAAAAAGATAAGCAAAAAGTATAAAAATACAACATAAAAGCCAGGAAAATCCCCATATAAATTGAGCTATTACAAAGACTATGGCTAGAATTATAAGTAAATTCCAACCAGCCTTTGCAATAAAATTTGTTTTCATTAGTTTTCCTTAGTAGTTTCTAACTCTTTTTCTTCTAAACGCGTTGGAAGATTGTTTTCTTCTTCATAATTTTTAATTATTTCTCTTACTTTAGTACCATCAATAGTTTCTTCTTCATATAATGCTTGAACCATTATTTCTATAGCTCCGCTGTATGTTTTTAAAATTTCTTTTACCCCTGCATAGCGTTCATCTAGAGTTTTCTTCACATACTCATCTAAATCTTGTGCCATTTTGTCAGAATAATCTTTTATAGTTTGTCCGCCACTTAAAAAAGTACTTCTTTGTTTTTCAAGTACCATTAACCCTGCTATTTCGCTCATACCATACATAGAAATCATAGCTTTGATAATATCAGTTGCGCGCTCAAGATCGTTACTTGCACCTGTTGAAATTTCTTTAATAAAAATCTCTTCAGCCGCACGCCCACCTAAGAGCACATCTACTTCGGCTAAGAGTTCATGTTTTTGCATTAAGAATTTATTTTCTTCAGGAGTGTTAAGTGTGTATCCTAAAGCCGCAAGTCCTCTTGGTATAACAGAAACTTTACTAACTTTTTTAGCACCTTTTGTGGTTTCAGCTATTAAAGCATGACCACATTCATGATAAGTCACGATTTTTTTCTCTTTATCATTAATTCTGCGTGATTTTTTCTCAAGACCTGCTATGGCTCTTTCTACCGCTTCGACTAGGTCTTTTTGCTCTACATGTTTTTTAGAATCTCTACCTGCAAGTAAAGCGGCTTCATTAATAATGTTTGCTAAATCAGCACCCGCAAGTCCTGCTGTTAATCTTGCAATATCTTCTACTTTGACTTCAGGTGAAATTTTCACATCTTTCATATGAACTTTTAATATATCGCATCTACCTTTAAAATCTGGCTTATCAACCAAAACTTGTCTATCAAAACGCCCAGGTCTAAGTAATGCTGCATCTAAAACTTCAGGACGATTTGTCGCTGCTAAAACAATTACTGGTGAGCTTTCAGTGCCAAAGCCATCCATTTCAGCTAAAAGTTGATTTAGAGTTTGTTCTCTTTCATCATTGCCACCCATCATACCACTTGCTGCACGCGATTTACCTATAGCATCAATTTCATCTATAAAAACAATAGCTGGAGCTTCTTTTTTAGCATTTTCAAATAAATCTCTAACTCTACTAGCCCCAACACCTACAAACATTTCTATAAATGATGATCCTGAAACACTAAAAAATGGAACATCAGCTTCACCTGCCACAGCTTTTGCAAGTAGGGTTTTACCTGTACCTGGAGGACCTACAAGTAAAAGTCCTTTTGGAATTTTTGCTCCAAGATTAATGTATCTTTCAGGATATTTTAAAAAATCAACAATTTCTTTTACTTCTTCTTTGGCTTCTTCAACACCTGCTACATCATTAAATTTAACTTTTGGTTTTTCTGAATTTACAAGTTTTTTAGAACTTCCTATACCAAGGATAGAACCACCCATATTTTTTTGCATACGAGAGGCTAAAAACATCCATATACCAAAGAAAATAAATACTGGTAAAACCCATGAAAGTAAGATATCTATAAACCAATTACTTTCATTAAAAGCCCCATAAGAAACACCTTTTGAATCCAGCAAAGGAACAAAAGTAGCATCGTTTGAAACTTTTTTGGTAATATATACCATATTTCCTGCTTTA
This sequence comes from Campylobacter armoricus, assembly GCF_013372105.1. Taxonomy (NCBI): domain Bacteria; kingdom Pseudomonadati; phylum Campylobacterota; class Epsilonproteobacteria; order Campylobacterales; family Campylobacteraceae; genus Campylobacter; species Campylobacter armoricus. The sequence goes on along the minus strand of NZ_CP053825.1, from coordinate 1,288,611 downwards.
GATACGGCTTTTATGGTAGTTTGACCTATATTAACTTGAGCAATTTGGTTGTTTTCGATTAGAGTTTTTAATTCAGAATAGGTAACTTTTTTAGTATTCTCTCCACCCATAATACCCATACTACCATCATCAGAAAATCCTTTAAATAAGAGGATTGCTACAATGGCAAAAATAGCGAAAATAAAAATAGGATTTTTATTAAAAAAGCTATTATTTTGATTATCTTTTTGATCGTTTGGTTTTTTATTCATTATAATTTTTCCTTTTTGTAAGCTAAACTCAACCATTCTCCTTTATGCTTGCATTCTAATAAAGTTAAATCTTTGAATTTATCTTTAATTCTTTCTTCATATTTATTTAAAATACCAGATAAGATTAAGATTCCACCTTCCTTGGTTTTGTCTTTTAGATCTTTTTCTAGTATGATTAAAATATCAGCAATGATATTTGCAACAACTATATCATATTTATGTAAGCTTTTATTAACAGAACCTACCCAAATATCATCAAATAAAACTTGATTTAATTTTGCATTTTCTTTGCTGGCAACTATAGCTAATTCATCAGTATCACAAGCTTGAACTTTAGCTCCAAGTTTTGCCATGATGATACTTAAAATCCCGCTTCCACAGCCTACATCTAAGCAAAATTTAGAATTATTTGCGTATTTTTGTAAAAATTCTATGCAAGTATAGGTACTTTCATGATGTCCTGAGCCAAAAGCCAAGGCAGGATCTATGATGATATTAATTTTATCTTTTTTTGCTTCTTGCCAAGTAGTATGGATGTGGATTTTATCAATGGTTAAAGCTTGTATGCCTTTTTTATATTCTTCTATCCAGTTTTTATTTTCTTTTTTTTCTAAAGTAGAGTGAAAATAAATATTAGTGTTAAATTTTTCACATAATTTTTGATGAAAATTATGTAAGGCTATTTGAATGAGTTCTATATCTTCTTCTGAGCGTATATAAACACCCTCATCTTTTTCTTCTATGGCGTCTATATCTAGAGAAAAAACGAGATCAAGGAATAAATCTAAATATTCCTTGTCTGTTTGAAAAAAAAGTTCGTAATAATATGTTTGCATAAAAAACTTAGATAATTAACCTTCGTTAGTTCCTAAAACATCTTCAAGCTTTTCTTTTAATACTTGAGGAGTAAAAGGTTTTACAATATAGTTATTTACACCTGCTTTTAAGGCAGTGATAACTTCAGCTTTACCACCTTCTGTGGTTACCATGATAATAGGCATATCAGTGTATTTTTCTTCTGCTCTTACTTTTTTGACTAATTCTAAGCCATTCATTTCAGGCATATTCCAATCGGTTATTAAAATTTTAATATCATCATTTTGTGAAAGTAAATCCCAAGCTTCAACGCCATGTTCAGCTTCTAAAACATCTTTATGACCTAATCTCACAAGAGTATTTTTGATTATTCTTCTCATAGTAGAACTATCATCAACTACCAATAACTTCACTTTTTTTCCTTTATTAGATTATTTAATTTACACTAAAATGTAATTGTATCATTTTTATTTTTATTAATCAATTAAAGTGTATATTATATCAATTTTAAAATAAAATTAGAATTTAATTATTCTCCATTTTTATTGTGATTAAATTCAGGTACAATTTCCTTTAAAACTTTTGTAGGATCTGGGCTTTGAAGTAATCTTTCTATTTCCTTATTTAAAATTTTTAGATCCTTAATTTCACTAGTAGTTACAAAAATACTTTCATATTGCGTTTTTAAATCATTTTCGTGAATTAAAAGTTCTTCATAGAGCTTTTCACCTTTTCTAAGTCCAGTGATTTTTATCTCTAATTTTTTATTAGAAAGTAAAAGCATTTTTTTAGCTAGATCCATAATTTTTACTGGTTCGCCCATATCAAGGACAAATAATTCTCCACCTTTAGCAATAGCAGCAGCTTGCAAGACAAGTTGTACAGCTTCATCTACTAGCATAAAATAACGCACTATATTAGGATGAGTAAGGGTAAGTGGCTCATTAGCAGCAATTTGGGCTTTGAATTTAGGTATAACACTTCCACTTGAGCCTAAAACATTACCAAAACGCACACAAGCTACTTCAAAATTTTCACAACTTGAACTTAGCGCATAAAGCTCACAAATTCTTTTTGTACAACCCATGATATTAGTTGGCCTTACAGCTTTATCAGTACTTATCATAACAAATTTAGCAACCTTATAAGTTTTTGCAAGATCGATTAAATTTTTGGTACCTATGATGTTATTTAAAATAGCCGAATGTGGATTTTGCTCACACAAAGGAACATGTTTATAAGCTGCTGCGTGTAAAATTAAATCTATGTTTTTTTCTTGTAAAAGTTTTTCTAGAGCTTCTTTGTCTAAAATACTCATCATAATAGGTTCAATTTTTTCTTTATACGGGCTTAATTCTTCGTTGATTTTATATAAATTATATTCACTATGATCAAGCATGATTAAGTGTTTTGCGCCAAATTTGATACATTGTTTGCAAAGCTCACTTCCTATAGTTCCACCGGCTCCACTAACTAAAACTATTTTATTTTTGATAAAATCAATTACGCAAGCATTATCTAAATCTTTTGGTTTGCGTGCTAGTAAATCTTCAATGCTTATATCTCTAGCTTCATTTTGTGTAAAAGAAAAGAGTTTTATATCATTAATCCCATAAGCAATTAGCTCATCAAAAAGCTTTTTAAGTTCTTCTTGCTCAAGTTTTAAAGCAATGATAGCAGTATGAATACCTTCAGCGGTATATTTTTTAATCGCTTCTTTTTCTTCAACTATAAATTTATCACAATAAGTGCCTATTAAGTTTTTACGCTCATCTACTACAGCTATAGGAAAAAGTCCCAAGCTTCCTTCTTTAGCTCCTTTTAATAAATGCAAAGCCTTTGAAGTAGCTCCAACTACTATACAAGGATATTCGTCATTGTATTTTGGTTTTCTAAAATCAACCACCATTCTTTTGCTAATACGCAAACTTCCAATTAGCATGCAAGATAAAACAAAATCTATTCCTATAACGCTTCTAGGAAAAGGGTTGAAAAAATCATCATAAAAATAATAAATTGCCAAAAATACAAGTTCTGCTAAAGCTAACGCAATGACTAATTTGCGTGCTTCATTAAGTGAAAAAAATCTCCAAGCAACTTGATAAATTCTAAAAAATGCTAGAAAAATGATTTTAAGTAAGATTAAAATCACAGCACTTTTAAACATACCTTCATAAAAATTGCTTGGGATATCTGCACTAAAGCGTAAAGAAAAAGACAAATAAATGCTTATTACAAAAAGTAAAATATCAGCACTTAGGAAAAAACCTAAGCGTTTGCTTTTATAATCCATCTTAGTCCTTTAAGGTATTTAAGATTAAAGTAGAAACCTCTTCTACATCAGCCTTACTCATAGTAGTTGCACTTGGAAGACAAATTCCATTGCTAAAGAAAAACTCACTATTACCATTTAAGTAAGCATCGCAGCCTTTGTAAAGCTCTTGTAAATGCATAGGTTTCCAAAGTGGGCGACTTTCGATTTTGTTATCTTTTAAAGTTTGAATAATTTTTAAAATTTTATCTTGAATTTGAACATTTTTATTTTCACAAATACAATGTTTTTCATAAGTATTAAGTTTGTTTTGATCAAAATCAAGTATAGTAGTACTTAACCAACGATTTGATCTAGTATTTTCAAGTTCATCTAAAAAGGTAAAAGTTCCACTTAAAAATTCTTTATACCAGCTATAAATTTCACGCTTTTTATTAACTCTTTCTTCTAAAATTTCCATTTGTGCAGTGCCGATTGCACCTAAGATATTACTCATTCTATAATTATAACCATATTCTTTATGCTCATAATGAAGACAATTTTCTCTAGCTTGGGTGCTATAAAATCTTGCTTTTTCAAGGTTGAGATAATTTTCACTTACAAGCATACCTCCACCACCTGTTGTGATGATTTTATTACCATTAAAAGAGTATATCCCAAAATCTCCAAAAGTTCCTAAAGCTTTGTTCTTATAAAAACTTCCTAAAGCTTCAGCAGCATCTTCGATTAAAAAAATCTCATTTTCCTTGCAAATTTGAACAATCTCATCCATTTTAGAAGCATTGCCATAAAGGTGTGTTAAAATGAGAGCTTTTGGCTTTTTAGGACTTTCTTTGATAGCTTTTTTTAATAAATTTACATCTAAATTATAAGTTTCATCACAATCAATAAATACAGGTGTAGCATTCATATAAGAAATCGGTGCTACTGAAGCTATAAAAGTAAAACTTGAAGCTAACACTACATCACCTTCTTTGATACCCAAAACTCTTAAAGCTAGATGAATAGCTGCAGTGGCTGCATTTAGAGCAAGAGCATTAGAGCTTTTTGTATAATCTTTAATGCTTTGTTCTAATGCATTAACAAACTCACCTAAAGGTGCTATGTAATTACTTTCAAAAGCTTTGTGTATATATTCTAATTCTTTTCCACTCATATGTGGTGCTGATAAAAAAAATCTCATTTTGCCTCCTTTATTTTCTTAGCAGGAACTCCAGTATAAATGCCTTTAGAAGTTAAGTTTTTAACCACAACTGCTCCTGCGCCCAAGGTTATATCATCATTTACACTTATACAAGGAATAACGCTTGAATTAACTCCCAAAAAACAACGCTTGCCTATTTTTACATTTCCTGTTAATTTAGCTCCAACACTAATATGGCTAAATTCATCTACAAAACACTCATGCTCAATCACACAAGCAGTATTTAAAATCACGCCTTTTGCTATACTAGCTTTAGCATTAACTACTACATTTGGCATAATTAAAATACCTTCATCGTCCAAAAAAGCACTTGAACTAATAATAGCACTTTTGTGTATCAAATTTACTAATCTAAATCCATCTTCTTTTGCTTTTTTGAAAAGTTTTTCTCTAATATGATTTGCACCAATAGCAATAAACATATCGTGTTTTTCTAAATTTGAATGATATTTTAAGCCTTTATAATCATCTAAAAAAATGATTTTTTCATATCCTAAATTTTTAGCCACATCAGCACAGACTAAGCCATGTCCGCTAGAACCGTATATATAAATACTTTTAGTTGTGTCCATTGAATTTATCCGTTGTAGCAGTTCCTTCTTTATTAACCCCACTTCTTTTTAAAACTTTAATGATAGTCATAAAAAATATTTTAAGATCAAATAAAAAAGAACAATTTTGCACATATTCTACATCATATTTAAATTTTTGCTCCCAAGAAATAGCATTTCGTCCATTAATTTGTGCCCAACCTGTAATACCAGGTCTTACATTATGGCGTTTTTTTTGTTCTTGGTTGTATAAGGGCAAGTATTCTACAAGCAAAGGTCTTGGGCCTATGAAACTCATATCACCTTTAAGTACATTAAAAAGCTGCGGTAATTCATCTAAACTCAAACTTCTAACTAGTTTGCCAAAAGGCTTTAGGCGTAATTCATCAGGAAGTAATTCTCCATTTTTATCTGTTTCATCACTCATTGTTTTGAATTTATAAATATAAAAAATTTTTTCATTCAATCCCGGTCTTGCTTGTTTAAAAAGAACACTTCCTTGCACAATTTTTAAGATAATTGCAATGAGTATTATAAAGGGTAAAAAAATAACTAATAAAATCAAAGCCAAAAAAAAGTCAAAAACACGCTTTAAACCATTTTTATACATTTATAAAACCCCTATAAAAGTCAAGATATTTCAAAGCTATGATATTCTCATCATAATTTTGTGCCCTAAGAAAAGCATTTTGTGCTAAAGTATTTTTTAGTTTTTCATCCTCTAATAAAACAGCAATTTTTTCTGCTAAATCTTTACTATCTTTGCTTTTACAAATTAAACCATCTATGGCATTATCCACTGCTTCAATGCAACCTTCAGCATCACTTACCACACACGCTTTTTTACAAGCTTGTGCTTCTAAAACGGTTCTTGGATAGCCTTCTTTATAACTTGGTAAAACAAAAATATCGCATAAATTTAATAAATGTGTAATATCGCTTCTTGCACCTAGATAAAAAACATCATTTGAGTGTAAAAATTCTAATGGAGCACAAGATTTATTATCATCAACTCCACCCACTAGAACAAAATTTGCCTTATCTTTTAAAATTTTACTTGCTTCATAAAATTCTTTAATACCTTTATGCCAAAGTGCTCTTGAAATCATTAAAACAATAGGTTTATCGGGCATATTATATTTTTTTAAAAAAGCTTGTTTTTCTTCTGTGGTAATTTTTAAAGGTAAAAATTGTTTTAAATTTAACCCTACTGATTTAATGATTTTTATTTTTTCTTCTTGTAAGCCTAAATTTTTCATAAATAAAGCATTGCTTTCATTGACAAAAATAAAACCATTGGCAAGTTTAAAAGAAATTTTATAAAGTAAGTTAATACTCATTCTTACTAATTTGCTTTTAAAATCATCATCAATATAAAAACTTCCTAAGCCCTCAACCAAGCCAAAAGTATATTTAATGCCTGCCATTTTAGCTGCTATAATACCTGTTGTATTGCTTTTGTGTGCGCTTGTTTGTAAAAGATCTAAATTTAAACTTTTAAGTGTATTTTTTAAACTAAGTAGATTTTTAAAAACAACCAAAGGATTAATGCTTGATCTAGCCAAATCATAAAAGCAAACCTTATAGCCTAGCTCTTGTAATTTGATAGCAAAATCATCTTTTGGAGTGATGATTATAACTTCATGATTATTTTTTTCTAAAGCTCTAATGAGTGCAAGACGAAAATAATACACACTCATTGCACTATGGGTTAAAATTCCTATTTTCATTTTTTTAGCCTATAAATTTTTGCTCTTGCATCATTGGTAATTTGCTCAAATAAATCTTGATCGTATTGATTTAATAAAAACATCTGTATATAAGAACTATTGTAAAGACTTTCATCTAAAATCACAAAGCTTTTGTATTCTCTTAAAAAGAGTAAATAAATTTGAGCTTTTGAATCAATTTCATTGTAATAAAATTTGCCATTAGTGATTGATTCTATATCTACAAAAGCTTTTAAAGGTATAGTCGCACCTTCTAGTTTTAAAGCTCTAAAATCATTGATAATTTCTACTCCATTATCAAGCATAACAGAACCTGTGGTTTTATCTTGAGCTATAGCGTTAGCTTGAGAGAAAAATAAACTTTTTTCTTGTTCTCCATTATCAGGATTTGTATTTGCAAATTGAGCTACAACAGGCATAATGCGTAACATTCTATAAGGCATATAAATATATACATCTCTTGTTTTGTTAGTATCAAATTTAAAATCTTTATTATTTAAACTTTCTAAAAAATTTGTAGCATTTGTTTGATTATAATCTTTAACCATAGCTTTTAAAATATCAGGATAGTTTTCTTTAAAAGATTTTTCTGTATATTCCACACTAAGTCTTGCCATATTAGCTGCTGGAATTTGTTCTTTGCTTAAGATAAAAGATGAGAAGAAGTTATCTTTTCCTAGGTGTTTTCCACCATCGATTAAGGTTTTTACATCACTATAATAGCGTATTGGATAACCATAATCCCACCAAGTAAGAACATAATCTTCTCTTTGAGCTTTATTTTTTAAATCATTTAAAATACTAGCTTCATAAGAAGTAAAAACGGTAGATGATTTATAATAATATATATGTAATAAGGCAGGTATTATGCTAAAAAATGTAATGAATATTAGTAAGATGTTTTTATTTTTTAAACTAAGTTTTATTTGTTTTTTTTCTAAAAAATTAAAAAATGCATATAAAAAGTATCCAAAACCCAAAGCCATTACAGGAACTGCATAAATGGTAAATCTAAGCCCAGCTCTTAAAGCCATAAAACCTAAAGCAAGCATAGGTAGGGCTAAAAGCATACTTTTGTGATCTTTACAAAGTAAGATAAAACCTATAAAAGAAAGAATAAATACCAAAACACTAGAGCTAATTCTTTGCATAAATACTTCAGGATCAATGGTATTTACTTCCATAATGGTTTCATTAACATTAAAATATACAAAAGCAGCATCTTTTAAATTTTGTACATCTGAAGCTTTGAGAACATAAAACTTTAGCTGGTATAAAACAGGATCTAAACCACCACTCAAAAACAAAATCAATATACTGATAAAAATCAGACTCCAAATCATATAAAAATTGATTTTTTCTTCTTTAAAAGCAAAAATAGCAAATAACAATACAATAAAAGCAAGTTTATATTGCCATGCTAGCATACTTAAAGCAATAATCATTAAAGCAATAGCTAGATAAAAAATCTTTTCTTTTCTATGAAATACTAAAATATAAAGTCCAAAAAGTCCTATCATGGCAAAATTTAAAGAATAGCTTGATGGATACCACCATAAATAAATCATGATGAAAATCGGACTTAAAAGAAGGGTGAAAATATCTTTATTGATAGTTAAGCGTATAAAAGTAAGCAAAATAAACATTGGTAAAACTAAAACCAACATATCAGTATCATAATACCCACTCATAGTGCGGTTATAATAACTATTTGCAATACTTGCAAGCAAAGCTGCTATAAAGCCATAAGTAGTGAGTTTGTATTCTCTTGCGATTAATATAATAGGCACAACAATCAAAGAAGCAAAAAAAGTACTCATATATAAAATAATACTTTCAAAGCTAAAAGGTAAAATATTATAAAGCCAATAAGTTAAAGTAGAAAGTGAGCTTCCAAAATAAGATAAATCATTAGCTTGATGAAAGCCTGCTATCATATCTCTTGCACCTTCTGCAAAAGCATAACCATCATTAGTTGTGATCATAAGTTGATCATTAAAGAAAAACTCATAAAACTCACTCGCCCAAGCTACCCAGTATAATCTACACAAAATACTAAAAGCAAAAGCTAGAAGGATTAAAACACAAGTATATTTTATAGAATTATTACTAGTAAAGTTTTGCTGAAATTTCATTTTAAACCTTATTAAAAAATTCAAACAATTGCTTTGCTATGCTAATTTTATCAAATTCTTTTGCACGCAAAAAAGCTTTTTGTCTATAGTTTGTTTTTAATTCTTCATCATTACACATTTTTTCTAAACCTTCTTGCATAGCTTTTTCATCATCTACCTTTACTAAAAGCCCAAATTCATCATTTAAAAATAACTCTCTTGCACCACTTTTGTGATCAGTACAAAGCACAGCACAATTACAAGCTAAGCACTCGATTAAAACATTTGAAAAACCCTCAAAACTTGAAGCAAAAGCAAAAAAATCACATTTACTCATGTATTTATAAGGATTTTTATCAAAACCTAGCAAAAAGACTTTATTTTTTAAATTTAATTCTTCAATTAAAGCTAAAAGCTCATCTTTTAAAATACCCTCACCTAAAATGACTAATTTTAAATCAGTTTTAACTTTTGCATAAGCTCTTATAAGCATAGTATGATTTTTACCATGATCAAGCCTTCCAACGCTTAGTATAAAAGGCTCTTTAAAGTCTATTTTCTCTTTAGATTTTTCTAAAATATTCTCTAAATCTATGGCATTGTATAAAATATCACATTTCTTAGCTTCTATGTTGAAATTTTGTATTAAATCTTCTTTGTTGCCTAAAGAATTTGCTAAGATTAAATCTGCTTTATTATAAAGCTTTTTTATAAGAAATTTATTGATAAAAGAATTTAGATTATTGTGTTTATAAATCACACTTGGAGTGGTGCATTCATTGATGATAAGAGTTGATTTAAGTCCTAGAGATTTTGCCATTAATGCAATATAATTAGGTCTATTTAATAATACAAATTGTAAATCTATTTTTAAATCTTCACAAAGTTTTTTGTATTTCATAGCTAGTAAGGGTAGTTTTAAAAATTTGGCTAAATTACTTTCGCTTGGGATTGATTTTTCAAGATAATGAATATTAACTTCAGGAATATCATATGAAATTTTATCATTCATCAAAATCAAATGTACTTCGTATTTCAAATTTAAAATCGGTAGCAATGTGGATACAACTCTTTCAGCACCACCACTTCCTAAAGAATATATAAAAATTGCAAGTTTTTTCATTTTAAACCCTTACTTCTTTGATTAAACCAAGCCACTTTTGTGCCACATTGGCTACTTCATAATCTTTACATCGTTTTTGAGCATTGAGTGCTAATTCTTTTCTTAAATTTTCATCTTGCATTAAAAGGGTGAGTTTTTCACTTAAAGCCTTTTCATCATCTAAATCTACTAAAAACCCATCTTTACCATCATCGATTAAATCTTTGTGACCACTTGTGTATTTAGTACTAATGCGTGCTACTTGATAATATAAACTTTCAAGTAAAATCGTTGGCAAACCTTCTATAAAAGAACAAAGACAAATAATTTTTGCTTTTTTGTATAATTCTTGCATATTTTCAACTTTACCTAAAAATTGAACTTTGATATTTAAACTCTTGGCTTCTAGTTCTAAATCTTGTCTTAATTCTCCATCACCTGCTATTAAAAAATTATATTGATTTTGTAAATTTTTATCCAACCTTGCAATAGCTTTTAAAAACATTGAAGCGTTTTTGTTATGATCAAGTCTGCCTACGAAAATGACATTATTTTCTTTTTCTAAATTTTCTTTTATGGGGTGAAAATGGCAAGGATTTGGCATATTGATAACTTTTTTAACAAAGCTTTCATAGTATTTTTTATCATCATTACTTAGCACTGTTAAAGCATTAGCATAAGGAAAACTTATACGGCGTAAAAATTTCCAAATTTTAGATTTTAAATAAGTATAAGAGCTATGTTCACTAATGATTAAAGGTATATTTGAGTCTTTGTTTGCCCAAATACAAGCAATATTGGTTGTATCTAAAAATGAGATAAAAACATCACTTTCATGGTTTTTAAGTGCTTGTTTTAAAGCTTTGAATTTTTTAATGCGTGAGACTATTTTATTATAAAGAGTAGAAAAGTCAAATTGTTCTAGGGTGAAAAGGTTGATTTTTGGATCAAGCTTGTAAAATGAGTCTTCTTTATGAAATTTAATAATATTTATTTCATGATTTTTACAAAACTCATTAGCTAAAGTGACTAATACTCTTTCAGCACCACCTGAATTTAAAGTCGCTATAATGAAAGTGATTTTCATACTTGTTCCTTTAAATTTCCATGATCTACTTCAAATACTCTATCACAGCCTTGTATGGTTGAGAGTCTATGAGCGATGATGATTAAAGTTTTATCTTTTGAAATTTTATAAATTTCTTCCATAATTTTTGCTTCACTTTCTTGATCAAGAGCACTAGTTGCTTCATCTAAAACTAAAATTTCAGGTTGTTGGTAAAGTGCTCTTGCTATGGCTATTCTTTGTCTTTGTCCGCCACTTAAAAACGAACCTGAATCACCTACCTTGGTATGCACTCCATCTTCAAGTGAATTAACAAAACTTTCAAGATTAGCTTGTTTTATAACTTTATGTAAAAGTTTTTCATCAACTTCTTCTCCAAAACTAATATTTTTAGCAATAGAATCATTAAAAAGATAAATTTGTTGAGGTATGTAGCCAATTTTACTTCTAAAACTTTTTAAATTATTTTCGCTTAATTTAACACTATCAACAAAAATTGTTCCATCACTTGGTTTTAAAAGACCTATGATAAGATCGACCAAAGTGCTTTTTCCACTCCCACTTTTGCCTATAAAAGCGATTTTTTCATTTTTTTTAAGTGTAAAATTTAAATTTTTAAATAAATTTTTCTTACCCTTATAAGCAAAGAAAAGATTTTTTAAAGCGATTTTTTCTTTAAATTCAATATTTTCATCACCTAGCTTTTCTTCTTTTTCATTAAGTATGTTATAAATAATATCTAAAGAGTTTTTATAATATGTGATTTCATTATAACTTGTAATGATACGATTTGCACTTGGCATAAGCCTATAAAGAGCTACTACAAAAATGGTAATAGTTGCTAAAATAGATGAAATATCACTTTCATATCTTAAAACCAAATACACCACGATAAAACAAAGCATACAAAAACCTATACCTTCGAGATAAATTCTAGGTATGCTTGACATGCTTTCATTGCTAATGTTTGCTTTGGCAAAAAGCCCACTTTGAATTTCATAAAGCTTTTGTGTGCTTTGTTCTTTGGTTTTGAGTTTGATGATTTTAAGATTGTTTAAATTTGCATTTAAAATTTCAAAATAATTTTTCATCGCCTCTTCTCTAGCTATGGAAGCTTTTTTCACTAAGGGTGAGAGAATTTTAATCAAAATAAAAGCATTTAAAAGTAAAAAAGCACTTAAAGCTAGGGTGATTTTATAGTTGATAATTAGCAATAAAGTATAAAGCAAAAACACCACAAAGCTTTCACTTAGCATAAGCAAAAATGCACTAATTAAAGTGCTTAAATGAAATACTTCTTGAGTGATAGTTTTTAAAAGTTCTGATTGATTTTTATTAGTAAAATTTTCATATTCAAGATGTAAGTATTTATCAAAAATACGACAAGCAAGGCTGTGATAGCGCCCTTTAGAAAAGCGTGCGAGCAAATGAAAATAAAAAGCATTTAAAAAGGCTCTAAAAATATAAAAGGCGATTAATATACAGCCAAAATAAGCAATAATTTTATAACTTGGTAAATTTAAATACTCATATATAGGTTGAAAATAGGAGCTTTTTTCTAAAAGCTCAAAATTACTCGCCACTGATACAAAAGGCATGATTAAAGAAATAGCAAAGCTTTCTATAAATCCTATAAAAATAGAAAAAATAAGTAAAGCAAATAAAAATTTCTTATCATGGGCATTGAGTATATAAAAAAGTTTTTTTAACACTGTTTTTCCCACTCATAAGCACTTTTGCAGATTAATTCTAAATCATCATATTTTGGTTTCCAATTAGTTAGAGTTTTGATTTTATCTGCATTTGAAATAAGTACAGAAGGATCCCCAGCTCTTTTTGGTGCAAGCTCTACTTTAAAATCAACTCCACTTACTTTTTTCATGGTTTCAATAACTTCTTTTACACTAAAGCCATGTCCATAGCCAACATTGAAAATATTGCTTTCGTTATTCTCTAGGTATTCTAAAGCGGCTAAATGCGCACTTGAAATATCATCAACATGGATAAAATCTCTTATACAAGTGCCATCTTTGGTATTATAATCATCGCCAAAAATATAAAGCTTTTCTCTTTTTCCCATGGCTACTTCAGCAGCAACCTTGATAAGCAAAGTAGCTTTTGGATAGCGTTGACCTATAGGATAACTCATGCAAGCACCTGCTACATTGAAATACCTTAAAATGCAGTATTTAAATTCAGGATTAGCCATATTAGCATCTTGTAAGACTTTTTCACTCATTAGTTTGCTTTGCCCATAAGGATTAATCGGTGCTAACGGACTTTGTTCATCTACGATAGGAGTTTGTGGCTCTCCATAAGTAGCTGCGGTTGAAGAAAAAATGAATTTCTTTACACCTGTTTCTAAACAAGTTTGGATTAAATTGCTTGTATTTGCGGTGTTGTTCATATAGTATTTTAAAGGATTTTCCATACTTTCAGGCACTTCAATACTTGCTGCAAAATGCACAATCGCATCAAATTTTTCTTCTTTAAAAAGTTTTTTAATCCCAGCATAATCGCTTAAATCTTGCTCAAAAAACTTAAAAGGTTTAATCTTAGAAAGTTCATCTAAGCTTTTTTTGCTACCTTTTGAAAGATTATCTAACACACAAATTTCATGATTTGTTTCTAAAAATTGTTTTAAAGTATGAGAACCTATGTATCCTGCGCCACCGGTGATTAAAATTTTCATTTTTATCCTTTTTGTGATGTTTAATAATAGTTATTTTAATATACTTTTCTTAATTAATTTAAAACTTATTTTTTTCTTTTTCTATGGCCTCTAAAAATGGTTTTTGATAACTTTTATCGCTATGTTTTTGTAAAAGCTGTTCTTTAAAATGCTCCAAAATATTTAGATAATCTTCTTGAGTTAAATTTCCTTTAATGAGTTCGTATTTTAAAAATAACATATAGGTATTTAGCACATCACTTTCACAATATTCGTGAATTTTTTCTACTTTGTTTTGATAGAAAAGTTCTAATACTTCATTTCCATGCATATCATACTTTCCAGGAAGTCCTGCCATAGCACAAAGTGTATCGAGCCTTAAACCTTTTTGACCAAAACTTCCTAAAGATTCTAATAAATCACAATGCTTTTCTTCAGCAAATTTACTTTTGTAATTATTCCATTTATCACTTGCATCTAAATACGCACTTGCGTTGATATTATACTTTAAAGCTCTTATGACAAGCAAAGGCATATCATAGCTTTTACCATTAAAGCTAACAAGACGAGGTTGGTGTTTTTCTATGAAGTTAAAAAATTCTTCTAGCATTTGTTTTTCACTCTCGCCTTTGATTTTATTAACTTTTATGAAATTTCCAAATTTATCTGCAATCACTGCACAAATGCTTATAATTTTATGAAAAGGTAAGGGTAAAAACTCACTTCCGCTTTCTTCTTTTTGCTTACTTAAAGCTTGTTTGCTAATACTTAAATCATCGCCATTAAAATCATAAATGTGTTTAATTAGCTCTATATCAGGAATACTTTCACAATCAAACACACAAATATATTCTTGCATAATAAACCTTTTTTTAAAAAAATCTTTGTTACAATCATAACAGAAAATTTAAAAATAAAGTAGCATATGAAAATAGGATTGGTTAAATTATCTGCACTTGGAGATATCATCCATGCGGTGATTGTTTTGCAATTTATTAAAAAGCATTATCCTAAGGCGAGTATTGATTGGTTTGTAGATGCAAGATTTGCAGGTTTGTTGCAAGATCATCCAATGATTAATGAAGTATATGCCCTGCCTTTGAAAGATAGAAAATTTAAAGAAGTTTTTGCTATGCTTTTTGAAGCAAGACAAAACAAATATGATGTTGTGATTGACTTGCAAGGTTTGATTAAATCTGCTTTAGTGAGTAAATTTTTATGTGCTAATACTTTTGGTTTTGATCAAGAAAGTATTAAAGAGAGTTTTGCGAGTAATTTTTATACGCATAAATTTGCGTGCAATTATGAAGAAAATATTATCGTGCGTAATCTTTCTTTGGTAGCTTATGTATTAAATGAACATTTTGATTATAATGATATAGAGCTAAAACAAAGTTGTTTTAGTGTAGATGATGAGTTGAAAGAAAGCTTGGAGCAAAGATTGTCTTTAGGAGAAAATACACCAAATATACTCATACATGTAGGATCATCTACGCCTAATAAGATTTACCCAAAAGAGCGTTTGATATTGCTTTGTAGAATGCTTTTAGAGTATTTTACTAATGCAAAAATTATGCTTGGTTGGGGCAATGTAGGTGAGTTTAATTTTGCTAAAGATATTGTCTTAAACTTAAAACATTTAAAAATAGAACTTGCACCAAAATTAAGCTTAAGTGAGCTTTGTGCTTTAACTAAGGCAAGTGATTTGATTATCGGAAATGATAGCGGACCAACTCATTTGGCTTTTGCATTAAATAAGCCCTCTATAACGATCTTTGGGGCAACGCCTAGTCAAAGAAATACCTATGAAACAAATATTAATAAAACTATCAATGCGGGTAAAAAAATACTACATTCAAAACATATAGATAAAAGTGATTTTTGCATACAAAATATCGATGAAAAAGATATTTTTAAATTAGCTTGTGAGCTTTTGGAAAAATGATAAATTATATATATTTAATACTTTTTTATATATTAAAAACTCTTGTTATGTTTTTACCTTCAAAAATTTTAAATTCTTTTGCAAATTTGGTTGCTTTAATAACCTATAAGTTAAATCATAAACACCGCAAAATTATCGATATAAACTTAAAAATTTGCTTTCCTGAAAAAAATCAAAAATGGCGTGATGAAACTAGCCTTAATATTTATAAAAATTTTGCTAAATTTGGAATTGATTTTATCAAAAATCAAAATGCGAGTAAAGAAGAAATCATTAACAAAATTTGTTTTGACGATGAGAAACAAATTTTAAATTTAATGCAAAGTAAAAGACCCTTGATCGTAACTACGGCTCATTATGGCAATTGGGAGCTTTTAGCTCTTTATTGTGGAGCCAAATTTGAAGGAATTTCTATAGTAGGTAGAGCTTTAGATAGTAAAATAATGGATAAAATTTTAAGCAAAAATCGCACACAATTTAATATAGAGCTTATAGAGAAAAAAGGCGGACTTAAAAAAATGCTAAAAGCCTTAAAAGAAGGTAGAGCTCTTGGAATTTTAACCGATCAAGATGCGGTAGATAGTGAAAGTATAAAAATACAATATTTTAATCAAGAAGTAAATTTTATAGTAGGTGCAAGTGTGCTTGCTAAAAAAGTAAAAGGGGTGATTTTACCTTGCTTTGTATATCAAAAAGATGATAAATTTTTTATCAAAACTTTTGATCCTATGGATGCAAATGAGCATTCCATAGAAGAGCTTACAAAATACCAAGCAAAAACTTGTGAAGAAATGATAAAATTTAAACCTGATGAGTATTTTTTCTTTCATAAGAGATTTAAAAGATATAATCATGAATTGTACTTGTAGGATTTAAAATGGATTTAAAACAAATTAGTGTGATAATGATTGTAAAAAATGCTCAAAAAACTTTAAAAGCTTGTTTGGAGACTTTACAAGAATTTGGCGAGATTGTTTTGATAGAAAATGATAGCAGTGATGATACTTTAAAAATCGCTTATGAGTTTAGTAAAAGTTATAAAAATATCAAGATTTATCAGCATAAATTTATAGGTTTTGGACCTTTGAAAAATTTAGCCATAAGCTATGCTAGTAATGATTGGATTTTTAATATCGATGCAGATGAACTTGCTAAAAAAGAATTTTTACAAGAACTAAAGCAAATTGAGCCTAATAAAGAAGATATCATAGCCTTACCAAGAGAAAATTTATACAATGGAGAATGGATTAAAGCTTGTGGGTGGTGGCCTGATTATGTAATGCGAGTATTTAATAAAACCCATACTAATTTTAATGAAAATTTAGTACATGAGAGTTTGATTTTACATGAAGATAGTAAAAAGATTAAGTTACAAAATGGTTTGAGGCATTTTGCTTTTGAAGATATCGATAGTTTGTTAGATAAACTTCAAAAATACTCCAAGCTTTGGGCTTTGCAAAATTTACATAAAGAAAGTAGTGTTTGTAAGGCTTTGCTAAGGGGAATTTGGACTTTTTTTAGAAATTATATTTTAAAAAAGGGAATCTTTTATGGCTATAAAGGCTTTATCATAAGTACTTGTAATGGTTTAGGAGCTTTTTTTAAATATATGAAATTATATGAGCTTAAAAGGCAAAAGCCAAAAACTTGTGCATTAATCATCACAACCTATAATCAAAAAGAAAGGCTTGCTTTAGTTTTAGATAGTGTTAAAAACTTAGAGCCTTTACCAGATGAGGTTTTAATAGCTGATGATGGAAGCAGGGAAGGTACAGCCAAGCTTATACAAGCTTATCAAAAAGATTTTCCTTGTAAGTTAGAGCATATTTGGCAAGAAGATGAGGGGTTTCGTGCCGCAGCAAGCCGCAATAAAGCAATTAATGCTTCAAATAGTGAATATATTGTTTTAATCGATGGGGATATGATTTTAGAAAAAAACTTTATTAATGATCATTTAAAATTTGCTAGCTTAAAGACTATTTTACAAGGCTCAAGAGTGATTTTAAATGAAAAAGAAAGCAAGGAGCTTTTAAACGAAAATGATTTTAGTTTGGCATTTAATAAAAAGGGTTTTAAAAACCAAAGAAATGTTTTTTTAGCTAAATGTGTATATAAATTTTCAAAGCTAACTAAGAAATTTTTTAAAAAATCACAGCTTGTTAAAGGTAGTAAAACTTGCAATATGAGTTTTTATAAAAGCGATTTTGAAGCCATTGAGGGTTTTAATGAAAAATTTATAGGCTGGGGTAGGGAAGATAGTGAGTTTGTAGCTAGATTTTTATTTAATAATGGAGTATTTAAAAGGCTTAAATTTAATGCCCTAGCTTATCATATCTACCATGAAGAAAATAGCAAAAATATGCTTGAAATCAATCATCAAATTTATCTTGAAACTATAAAAAATGAAAAAACAACTTGGAGATAAAGCATGAAAAAAGTAGGCGTAGTAATCCCCATATACAATGTAGAAAAATATCTAAAAGAATGTTTAGATAGTGTAATCAATCAAACTTATACTAACTTAGAAATCATACTAGTAAATGATGGTAGCACAGATGAAAACTCATTTAACATAGCAAAAGAATACACTTTAAAAGATAAAAGAATAACTCTTTTTGATAAAAAAAATGGCGGTTTAAGCAGTGCTAGAAATACAGGTATAGAATTTTTTTATGGTGAATATGAAACACAATGTATTGAAAAAGAAAATGAATTAAGCATTTTTAAAGTTATTGGTAACAATCCGCAAAATATTTATAAAATTTATAAGCATAAAAATGCTTTAGTGAATGATAAACTAGAAATTCCAAAGATTGATTATATTATCTTTTTAGATTCTGATAATTATTGGGGGTTAAACTGCATAGAAGAGTGCGTTGTAAGAATGCAAAATGTAGATGTATTGTGGTTTGACCATGCTTGTATTTATGATGATGGTATAGAAGATAAGGGTCAAAAAACAAGGATGAGTGTATTTAATTTTACTCAAGAATGCACTATCACTCCAAGAGATTATGCTAAACAGGCTATAAAAGTAGGTTCTAGGGATATTTCATTTAGTTGGGGTGGTATGATAGATTTTTTATTTTTAAAACAATTAAAACTTAAATTTATCAATAAAATTATCAATGAAGATATACATTTTGGTATGGTTTTGTTTGCTAGTGCTAATAATATTTATATTTTGCCAAAAAGATTGTATTTGTGTCGTTTGAGAGCAAATAGTATATCAAATCATGATAAAAAAGTTACAAAGGCAAATGTGTCAGAGTATTTTAAAGATCTATATGAAGCTTTTGGAGAAAACGCTAAAGAAGCAAAAAATTATTTAAAAGCAGCAAGTAGGATGATAACAGCTTTAGAATTAATAGAATTTTTTAAAGATCAAAAAAGTGAAAATACATTGGCTATAAAAGAGACATTTTTACCTTTTTATGTAAAAAAGGCTTTGATGATTAAAAAATTTAAAAAAGATCCTTTGAAATTAAAGGAAAAATTACCTGTAATCAAACCTTTTATCCAAACAAAAATTCCTTATGAACTTTGGAAAATTTGGCAAAAAATAAAAGGTGTTTTTAGATAAAATCAACCTTGCAAGATGATTTTATCTATCATTGAATCTTTTTTTATAGACTTAAAATGCGTGAGTTTGTGTAAAAAACTTTGCTTTTGAATTTCTTCCCAAAGAGTTGGATTAAATTTTTCTTTGGCGCTAAATTGCAATAAATGGCATTCTATATCACTCATGTTTTTATAAGTATCATTTGCAAAGCCATGTTCTTTTAAAAGTTCAAAGATAACATGCAGGGCAAAATAATAATGATTTATATTAGATGATTCATTTTTCCAATAAAATATTAATATATCTTGTAAAGCTTTTATAAAATTATTATTTGTTTTGGCTATTAGAAAGCTACTTAAAACTTTAACCTTAAAATCATCATTCCAGTTAAAATATCCATAAGAAAAATATCCACTTTTTGCTAATTTATTTAATCTTTCTTTGCTCGGTTTCATTTTTGATCTCTCAAAAGCGAAAAAATCTTTTTTACATAATTCTTGTGGAATTTTATCACTCAAAAAAATATTTGCATCACACCAAATTCCACCATAGGTTGCAAGCAAGCTAACCCTTAAAAGATCTGAAAAAAAAGTTATGGTTTTTTCTCCAAAAAAATTATTTTCTAATTTTTCTATAATAAATGATGGGAAATCAAGATAATTTTTTATAGTATCTTTATCCAGTATAATGATTGTATATTCATTTCCCATATGTTTTTGTATAGATTTAAAACATTTTTGTATAGCTAAAGAAGTTTGATTTTTACCTTGGTACCAAAACTGCCAAATGATTTTATCGTTTTTAAAATGGTATTTTTTTTCAAAAGAAAATTGTGGAATTTCTCCTTTTATAAAAGGATTTATATAGTTGTTTGAAAGATAGTTAGCTACTTTAGGGTGTTCTAACTTATACTGGATATGATTTCTTAATTTTCTTCTTGTTGATTTTATAGGTATAAACGAACTTAGTTTTTTTGTTAAATTATTATAAAGTAAGTGGTTGTGGTGTATTTGCATATACATTCCTAAAAAGTTTTTTGATATAATATCAAAAATAATTAAGGTTGTGTATGAAAACCATTGGTGTAATAATCCCCATATATAATGTAGAAAAATATTTAAAAGAATGTTTAGATAGTGTAATCAATCAAAGCTATACTAATCTAGAAATCATACTAGTAAATGATGGTAGTATAGATGAAAACTCACTTAATATTGCAAAAGAATATACTTTAAAAGATAAAAGAATCACTCTTTTTGATAAAAAAAATGGAGGACAAAGTAGTGCTAGAAATGTAGGTATAGAATATTTTAGTGGAGAATATAAACTCAAAAATAAAACTAAAAATTTAAAAGAAAATTCTTTAATAGAATTTAACATAGAAGGTAATAATCCTTATGAAATATACACTGTATATAAAAGTTATAAAGCTTTTAATAACGAACAAGATTTAACTAACTTTACTTATCCTATTATAGATTATATTATCTTTTTAGATTCTGATGATTATTGGGAATTAAACTGCATAGAAGAATGTGTGTCTAGAATGGATGGGGTAGATGTGGTGTGGTTTGATGAGGCTAAATACTATGAAATACCTTGCAAAAATCAAAGTCAAAGTAGCAGGCTAAAAGACATTAATATAAAACAAGAAAAAAAGATTACTTCACTAGAATGGCTACGATATCTAGCAAAAAGTAAGATGAAAGATTTTTCTTTTGTGTGTTCTGGTATGATAAATTTTAATTATATAAAAGAGAAAAAATTAAAATTTAAAAATCATATTTTTGCTGAAGATCATTTATTTGGAATTTTGCTTTTTTCTCAAGCTAAAAGTATTTATGTTTATCCTAAAGTATTTTATTATTACAGAATTCGAGCAAATTCATCAACAAATCAAGATAAGATAATTATTAAAGATAACATACTTCCTCATTTTAGAAACATATTGGATGCTTTTAACGGAGATGCGTTTTTAGCAAAGGAGTATTTTAAATATGCTAGTTGGGTGTTGATAGCCTTAGAATTAATTAGTTTTATTAATAGTTATCAAGATAAAACAATCTCTTTATTTTTGAAAAAAGTTATTTTGTATTTTTATGTTAAAAATGCAATTAAGATTAGTAGTTTTAACAAAGATCCTTTGTGTGTTAAAGAAAAATTGAAATTTTTAAAATCTTATAAGATTTCAAAAATTGGATATAAAATTACAAGAATGATTTTAATTTTTAAATAATGAAAATATTCTTTGGAATATTTTTTTTGGATGTCTAAAATATAATCTAATGGTAAAATATATTTTATAAAGTTTAACAAATTTTACATAATTATATATTTTATTCTTGATTTCTAATGGATCTTTTGTAATTTTTCTCTGTATAATGGAATATATATAACTTTTTGAAGATTTTCTTAAAAAGGAGTTTTGATTGTTAAAATTTTGTATTTTTAAGGCAATAACAAGCAAGCAATACAAATGAAAATACTCTCTAAGTTCTTGATAATTATTAAAATGCCCCCCCCCTGCTAGATTTTTTAAGTATTTAGGTAATTTTTTTGGCATGGTATTATTTTGAATGTTGGTTATAGAGCCTTGTCTAATTCTATAAATCATTAAAGTTGTATCAGTATAAAATATTCTTCTTGCCAAGCAAAATAAAATTGTTCCAAAATCGTGGTCTTCGTGATAAATTCCATGAGTAAAGCGAAGATTATATTTATTTAAAATATCAGATTTGAAAGCTCCTTGCCAAGCAAAATAAAATTGAAGAAAATTGTTTTTTTGTAATAATTTTATACCGCTATCAAAAAATACTTTATCACTTTTTAACATCAAGTTGGTTGGAGGATTTTTTAAAAAGTAAGAATTACGCTCATGATATTCATCAAAACCATGCATACAAATATCTAATTTTTTTTCAATCATTTCTTTTATGCAAAGTTTTATACAATCATTTAAAAAATAATCATCAGAATCTAAAAAATGAATTATAGAATCTGGTAGTTCTTGAACCAAAAGATCGTTTATATTTTCTATATTTGTTTTTATATATCTGCTTTGAATTTGTTTGAAATTTGAGTCAATAGTTTCTTTGCTAATTTGTTTTGTATTTTTTTTAAAAGTATGAGTTGAAGTAAAAGAGATTATGTCTTGTTCTTTATTATTTTCAAAAAAGCTTCTAAGTTTAGTACCTTTTATAAATTCTAATCCCATATTTCTAGCTGAACTCAAACCCCCATTTTCCTTAGAAATTAAAAATATTCTTTCATCTTTATCTAGATATTTTAAGGCTATATCTAAACTTTCATCATTACTTCCATCATCTACTAAAATAATATCCAAGTGTTTATAAGTTTGATTGATAACACTTTCTAAACATTCTTTTAAATATGGAGCTACATTATAAATTGGTATGATAATGGAAATTAAAGGATTATTCATTGTGTATTCTTAAAGTTAGAAAATTAATAAATTTATAGTATTTTTGTAAAATTTTGTTAATAATTTTTCTATATTTGTATATAATATAGTTATATTTTAATTTATTGTAATTTATTTCTCTATTTAAATTATTTATTTTTAATTGTATAATTATAGTTTTTAAAAATATAAATATATTTTTATTTATATTGATATTGGATTTTAAAAATGAGGATAAAATTTTAATAACTTTTTCTTCATCATTTAAGTTTTTTTGAATTTCTATTATATTATTTGTATTAACAGAACTTTCTTGATTTTGAAAATAATAATATATATGCAATGAACTAGTAGCTATTTTTTTGGAGTTTAAAATTATAAAAAAATACAATAAAGCATCTTCGGCCATAGTTAATTTCATGTTTAAATTTTCTATATAGGTAAAAGCTTTTTTATATGTGTCTATTTTGATAATTTTTGAGCAAAGATTCCAATGACAAATGTTTTTTTGACTTATTAAAATATATTGACAATAATCAGTTGTTGTAAAAAAGTTATCCTTTAAAAAACTATCTTTTTTAATGCCATTTTGTGTATGATATATAAAATTAAACCATATAAAGTCTAAATTATCATTTTTTAAAATTTTAATACACTCTTCGCAAGCATTAAGTTCTAAATAATCATCAGGATCTAAAAACATTATATAAGGCGAAGTTGCTACTTTTACTCCTTCATATCTAGCTCTTAATAATTTTAAATTTTCTTTATTATGTATTATTTTTATTCTTTTATCTTTACTAGCATATTCTTTTGCTATATCTATGCTTTTATCATTTCCACAATCATCTACTACAATGATTTCTATATCTTTAAAGCTTTGATTTATACAACTATCCAATGCTCTAGCTATATATTTTTCTACATTATAAGTTGGTAATATGATTGAAATTTGTGACACAATAAACCTTGTTTTGAATTTTTATAATAAAATTATATTATATTTTTTATTTTTTGGAGATAAGATTGAAAATATTAATTATGGATATAGATATTACTTTGAAAGGTGGTGTAGCTAGAGTTGTAAGCAATCTAGCAAATGCTTTATCAAACACACACCAAGTTGATATACTTAGCGTATATAAAAAAAATGAATTATTTTTTGAAATTGATAAAGAAATCAATATTTATTTTTTAAACGATAAAGAGCAAAAATATACAAGCAAAGACATATATAGAAAATATAAATATAATGTTTTATTATATTTATTGTTTAAACTAAAATTTAAATATAAGTATTTTTATGAAAGAATGCAAATATATTTTCAAAATAAAAAAATAAAACAATTTTCTTTAAAATACGATGTAGTAATTAATAATAATTATTTTTTATTCAATCAGAAAAATTTTGAAAAAGTTAAAACTATTCAAATTATGCATGGAAATTTTATATATTATTCAAAAGATTTATTAAGAAATTTAAAATATTTTAATACTTTAGTTATTTTATCTAACAAGCAAATAAATGAATGGAAAAAATATCATAAAAATATCCAAGTTATACCAAATTTTATTCCTTCTATCCTTGAAAAAAGCAACGATTATAAACAAAAAAATGTTTTAAGTATAGGAAGATTTGAGTTAAATGATGAAAAAGGTTTTTTAAGACTTATTGAAATTTGGAATTTGGTGCAAAAAAATAAAAAATATCAAGGTTGGACTTTAACCATAGTTGGTGAAGGTGATTTAAAAAACACCATAGAAGAAAAAATTAAAGAAAATAATCTTGAGAATTCAATCATTTTAAAACCATTCACTAAAGAAATAGAAAAAGAATATTTAAATGCTAGTGTTTATGTGATGTGTAGTCATTATGAAGGTTTTCCTATGGTATTAATAGAAGCTAGCTCTTATGCTTTGCCTATAATATCTTTTGATATAAACACAGGTCCAAGCGAATTAATAGAAAATGAAAAAAGTGGATTTTTAATAAATGATGGAAATTTAAAAGAATTCGCAAAAAAACTTTGCATTTTAATGGATGATGAAAGTTTAAGAAAAACTATGGGGGGGGGTGCAAAGGATATAGTAAAAGTAAAATTCAGTAAAGAAGTTATTATAAAAAAATGGGCTAAATTACTTAAAAATATATGATTAAATTCGCTTATTTTTTATAAAAATTCTTCTAGGATGTTTTATATAATATTTTGCGTAAAAAAGTATTGAGAACAATGGATAATACTTATCTTTAAAAGAAAATTCAAAATCAAGTTTTTTTGTTAAATCCATAATTTCATGTTTTTTTAATAAATCTGCATAAATTCCTTTTTTATAAAAATGATTTTTATTTATATGATAGGTATTCCATATTTCTGAAAATAAATGCAAAAATGGTTGTGTTGTGTCTATATTTTTATTAGGATCTATAAAATTTTTAGCTTCCAAATATGAAATTTGGCAAGTCATTTTATAATCCCATGCAAAACTTTCTAAACCCATTTTTTTTACATGATTTGCTAAAAACCAAGGTCCTATAGCACCCCATTCTATAATTTTTTGATTATTTATTATTTTATTAGCTTCTTGTATGAGATTTTTTCCAAAATCTGAGTATTGAGGAAATTTTAAAAATGAAGTTGTTATCCTTGGTTTTGTTTCATCCTCGTCAATTTCTTGAGAGAATACATATTCTTGATTTAAATCCAAATAATTTAAACAAATCATATCAAGATCTACCCATACCCCCCCCCTGAGATAAAGCATATTAAATCTAAAATAATCAGAAAAAGCAGCTACTCCAGCACCTCTATCATCGCTAAAATAATTTTTAAATGGTATAATCTCATTTGCATCTTTTAATTCAAAATTATCAAAAATTTCATTTAATTTATTAAAAATTCTATCATCTAAATTATAAGTATAAAGTTCAAATTTATATCCATTATCCAAAAAAGACTTTATAGATAAAAGTTCCATTAAACCTATACCTTTATATCCTTTAGGTGTATACCAAAAGCTGGAAATTGTTTGTTTCATATTCTAAACCTTAATATTTTATCCCAATAATTTTGCCATAAAATTACTTTATTTTTCATATAAATGCTATCATTACACAAAAAATTAAAGAAAAATCATGAAAAAGATATTAATCACAGGTGCAGATGGTTTTATAGGTTCGCATTTGGTTGAAATGCTTTATGAGCAAAGCAAAATGCAAGAGTCGTCATTTTATGGATATGAGATTAGAGCTTTAAGCCAGTATAATTCTTTTAATCATTGGGGATGGCTTGAAGATATCAAGTGTTTAAAAGATATTGAAGTAGTTTGTGGAGACATTCGAGATCCATTTTTTTGTAAAAATATCACTAAAGATGTAGAAATCATTTTTCATTTGGCTGCTTTGATTGCTATACCATTTTCTTACATCGCTCCTTCATCTTATGTGGAAGTTAATATCAATGGGACTTTAAACATATGTCAAGGTGCGCTTGAAAATAATGTAAAACGCATCATCCATACAAGCACGAGTGAAGTTTATGGCACTGCTTTGTATGTGCCTATTGATGAAAAACATCCTTTGCAAGCACAAAGTCCTTATTCAGCTAGTAAAATAGGTGCTGATGCAATGGCGATGAGTTTTTATAATGCTTTCAATCTTCCACTAACCATAGCAAGACCTTTTAATACTTATGGTCCAAGACAAAGTGCAAGAGCGGTTATACCTACTATCATCACACAAATTGCAAATGGGGCTAAACAGATCAAGCTTGGAGATGTAACTCCTACTAGAGATTTTAACTATGTAAAAGATACTTGTGCAGGATTTTTAGAGTTAGCTCAATGTAAAAATACCATAGGCGAGGTGGTAAATATAGGCTCAAATTATGAAATTAGCATTAAAGATACTTTAGAGCTTATTAAAAAACTTATGAATTCAAATGTGGAATTTATCATAGAAAATGAGCGTATTAGACCTGAAAATAGTGAAGTTTTTAGACTTAGATGTGATAATAGCAAAATCAAAAATCTTACTAATTTTATACCACAATACGATATAGAAAAAGGTCTAAGTCAAACTATAGAATGGTTCAGTAATCCTTTAAATTTAAAAAAATATAAAAGCGATATTTATAATGTTTAGACATATAAATTAAAAAAAGGAGTATGATGGAAAATAAATTTATTTTAAATTCTGAAATTTCAAAGAATTTAGGAGATAACTCTCAAATTTGGGAAAATATCTTTGCAAATAAAGAATGGGGTAAATATCCAAGTGAATATTTGATACGCTTTATAGCTAGAAATTTTTATAATGTTTCTAATAGAAAAGATATTAATATCTTAGAACTAGGACTTGGTACAGGAGCAAATTTATGGTTTTGTGCAAGAGAAGGTTTTAGTGTAAGCGGAATAGAGTGGAGTCAAAATGGAGTAGATAGATTTTTAAAAAGAATGAAAGAAGAAAATTTATTAAACCTTGTAAAAGATATAAAAATTGGTGATTATTTTGAAAAGTTAGATGAATTTGAAGATGAGAGTTTTGATTGTTTTATAGATAATTATTCTTTAGCTTATAATGATTTTGATAAAACAAAACAAATTATTGAAAAAGTTATGAAAAAATTAAAATCAAAAGCTAAATTTATTTCAGCAACGCCAAGTTTTAATAATCTTGGATTTTATCATGATGAAAATTTAGCTTATCATACTTGTAAGCCTACTCAAGGTCCTGATGCTTTTACCGGGGAAATTAGATATTGTGATAATGAAGATATTGTATCATTATATAATGGAGCAAATTATAAAGTTGATTGTGTTAAAACTTTAATTTCAAAAGAAAAAGATATTGTAGAAAAAGAGCTTTATATCATAGAAGGAAGTAAATTATGAATAACTCTCAAATTTGGGAAAATATCTTTGCAAATAAAGAATGGGGTAAATATCCAAGTGAATATTTGATACGCTTTATAGCTAGAAATTTTTATAATGTTTCTAATAGAAAAGATATTAATATCTTAGAACTAGGACTTGGTACAGGAGCAAATTTATGGTTTTGTGCAAGAGAAGGTTTTAGTGTAAGCGGAATAGAGTGGAGTCAAAATGGAGTAGATAGATTTTTAAAAAGAATGAAAGAAGAAAATTTATTAAACCTTGTAAAAGATATAAAAATTGGTGATTATTTTGAAAAGTTAGATGAATTTGAAGATGAGAGTTTTGATTGTATCATAGAAAATTTGTCATGGTGTTGCAATGAAAGAGAAAAAACAAAAGCAATTTTTGAAAAAAGTATAAAAAAATTAAAACCAAATGGCAAATTTATTTCTGCAACTATAGGAAGTAATACTTTTGGTTTTGATAAACATAAATTTGATCTTCAAGAAATCAAAGAGGGTATTTACACAGGTGTAGGATTGTTGCGTTGTGATGATGAGTTAAGCTCTAAAGAGCTTTATAATGCAAATGATTTTGTATTAGAGCATTTGCATAAAATTAGCTGCGAAAATAATGGAATTATCTATAATGAATTATTAATCATAGAAGGTAGAAAATTTGCAGTTTAATAATGATATTTATCTTAATGAAAATTATGCGAGATTGTATGGAGAAGTGTTTGTCTTTGAAAATTTCGATGGTGATAAATATTTTAAAATCATTGCAAATAAATATCCAATAAAATCTTCTAAATATTTTGATTTACAAAGCGTATATGGTTATGGGGGGGGGGTATCGTGTAATAGCAATGATGAAAATTTTATCAAGCAAAGTATAATAAAATTTAAAAACACCGCTAAAAAACAAAACATCATAGCCTTTTTTATCAGATTTCACCCTTTTGATTTAAATATAGATATTTATAAAAAATATTTAAATTTTTTTAGACAAGAAAAAAAGATAATCATAGTAGATACTACAAATACTATTGCTTCAATTCGAAAGAATTATAGTTTGAGAATGAAAAGTATTGTAAATCAAGCTAGAAGATTGATTGAAATTTTACAATGTGATAAAAATGAAACATTAAATTTTTATGAGCTTTATCAAAAAACTATGCTAAGAAATAAGGCTAGTAAATTTTATTTTTTTGATAAAGAATATTTTGAAAAATTGTGGAATTTTGAAGATTATGTAGTATTTAAAGCAAGATTAAATAACGAAGATATAGCTTTTGCTTCATTTTTCATGGGTGAAGAAATAACTTATTATCATTTAAGTGCAAATACTCTTAAAAATAATGCAAATGCTTTATTGCTAGATCATTTTTTTGAATTTTCAAATCAAAAAGGAAAACAAAAATGTATTTTAGGAGGTGGAGTAAAAGATGATGATAGTTTGTTTGCATTTAAATCAAAATTTTCAAAACAATTTGTTTATTTTTATATAGGTGGAATTGTTATTAATGATGAAATATATAACAATATGTGTGAAAAATACGATAATAATTATTTTTTAAAATATAGAAATTAAAGATTTAATTTTACAAATTTTAGATAACATAGCCGCAATATTAAATATTTAGTAGGACAATTTAATGACATATTGTGATTATTGTGTGATGCCAGATACTAGACCAGGTATTAAATTTAGCAAAGATATAGATGATAAAAATATTTGCTCAGCTTGTATTAATCATAAAAATAAAGAAAAAATTGATTATAAAGCCAGATTTAAGGAGCTGGAAAAACTTTGTGATAAATATAGAAGGATGAATGGAAAATATGAATATGATTGTGCTATAGCTGTAAGTGGTGGCAAAGATTCGCATTTTCAAGTGCATATTATGAAAGAAAAATTAGGTATGAATCCTATATTATTTAGCGTGGAAGATAATTTTACCATGACTGAAGCTGGTAAGAAAAATTTAAAAAATATTTCTGAAGAATTTGGTTGCCATCTTATAAGTTTAAAGCCTGATATAAAAACTCAAAAAAAAGTTATGCTAAAAACCTTTGAAAAATATGGAAAACCAACTTGGTTTATAGATAGACTCATATATTCTTATCCTTTTGCTATGGCTTTGAAATTTAATACTCCATTGCTTGTTTATGGAGAAAATGTATCTTATGAGTATGGGGGGGGGTATTGTGAAGAAACCTATAGTGCTAAAGATATATTTTTAAATGGAGTGGCAAGTGATTTGGATATTAATGAATTTATAGATGATGAAATAAAAGAAGAAAATTTGCAGTTGTTTTTTAATCCTAGTCAAGATGATATTGGTAAGTTAGATCCTATATATTTAAGTTATTTTATCAAGTGGAATTCTTATTCTAATTATATTTTTGCTAAAAGTAGAGGTTTTAGCGATTTACAAGGTGAATGGGATAGGACTCATTGTGCTGAAAATTTTGATCAAATAGATAGCATAGCTTATATCATACATGCTTGGATGAAATATCCTAAATTTGGTCATGCTATGGCTAGTGATTGTGCTGCTAGATTTGTAAGATATGGTATGCTAAGTAGAGAAGAAGCTGTAAAAATAGTAAAACAAAAAGATCATAATTTAGATAATAAATGTGTGGAAGATTTTTGCAATTTTTTAGGAATTTCAAAATCTAAATTTTGGCAAATAGTGCAAAAACATTATAATAAAGATTTATTTTATAAAAATGAATTTGGAGAATATAAATTAAAATATCAATTACAATAAAGGATTAATTATGATTTCATCTTTAAAAGCTTATGATAAAAAATACCAACAAGGTTATGGAATAGTGTATCCAGATGGCCATATAATAAGATTTTATGAAAGAATTTTAAAATATAAACTAAATAAAACTAGTGGAAATATGCTAGATTTTGGCTGTGGCAATGGTACTCATTGTGCTTATTTTAAGAGCAAGGGTTTTAAACCTTTTGGTATAGATATAATACCAAGCATAAAAGAAAACTGGAAAAGGTTATCATTAGGGGGGGGGGGATTACATATCATAGAACCAAATTCTAGCTTTAAACATCTTTTTCAAGAAAAAATGGATTTAATTTTTGCTAATCAAAGTTTATATTATATACCATCTAAACAATTGCAAAATACTATAAATGATTTTTATGATTTATCCAATGATGGTGCAATTTTCTTTGCAAGTATGATGAGTACTAAAAATGGTTATTATAAGCATTCTATAAAACAAGAAAATACCGATTTAAGAAAGGTTGTTTTAAATGCTAGATTAAAGGAAGAAAGTTATATAAATTTTATAGAAAAAGCACAAGATATGATAGCTTTATTTAAACCATTTAAAACTTTATATTTAGGAGAGTATGATCCCATAAATATATTTGATTTTGAAGATGAAGGAAGCGCTCATCATTTTATATATATTGGCATAAAGGAGTAAAATGCAAAAAACCATAATCATAGCTGAAGCTGGAGTTAATCATAATGGTGATATAAATATCGCAAAAAAACTTATTGAAGTAGCTAGTGAGGCTGGTGCTGATTATGTGAAATTTCAAAGCTTTATAGCTGGTGATTGTGTAAGTAAGAATGCAAAAAAAGCAGAGTATCAACTTCAAACTACTGATGAAAATCAAAATCAGCTTGATATGATTAAAAAACTAGAACTTTCTAAGCAAGATCATGAAATTTTAATAAAGCATTGTAAAAAATGTAATATTAAATTTCTTTCTACTGCTTTTGACTTAGAAAGCATTGATTTGCTTGTAGAGCTTGGTGTGGAGATTTTTAAAATACCAAGCGGAGAAATAACCAATCTTCCTTATCTAAAAAAAATTGCTAGTTTAAATAAAAATATTATTTTATCAACTGGAATGGCTACTTTAGGCGAGATTGAAAAAACTTTAGAAATTTTAATACAAAATGGCACCCAAAGAGATAAGATTATCATTTTGCATTGTAATACCGAGTATCCTACACCTTTTGAAGATGTAAATTTAAAAGCTATGCTAACTTTAAAAAATGCTTTTCATCTACCCATAGGATATTCTGATCATACTTTAGGTATAACTATACCTATAGCAGCTGTGGCTATGGGAGCTTGTGTGATAGAAAAGCATTTTACTTTAGATAAGACCATGCAAGGTCCTGATCATCAAGCTTCTTTAGAGCCTGATGAGTTAAAAGCTATGATTAGGAGCATAAGAGAATTAGAACAAGCCTTGGGAGATGGCATAAAAAAACCAAGTCAAAGTGAAAGTAAAAACAAAATTATAGCTAGAAAATCCCTTGTAGCTAAAAAAGTTATAAAAAAGGGTGAATACTTTAGTGAAGAAAATCTTACTACAAAGCGTCCAGGAAATGGAATTTGTGCTATGAAGTATGATAAATATTTAGGTAAAATTGCTAGTAGAGATTATGTTGAAGATGAGTTAATTGATGAGTAGAAAAATTTGTGTTATTAGTGGCACTAGGGCTGAATGGTATTTGTTAAGAAATTTGTGTAAGCATATTGAACAAGATGATGAATTAACTTTACAACTTATTATCACAGCAGCTCATTTAAGTAAAGATTTTGGTTTTACTTATCAGGAAATAGAAAAAGAATTTAATATCAATAAAAAAATTCCAATTTTACTTAATAGCAATGATGGGATAGGTATTTGTAAAAGTATGGGACTTTTGCAAATTTCACTTTGTGAAGCTTTTGAAGAATTAAAACCTGATATTGTGGTGATATTAGGCGATAGATATGAAATGCTTTCTTGTGCTAGCACTTGTTTGATGATGCAAATTCCTTTAGCGCATATTTGCGGTGGCGAGCTTACTTTAGGGGCTATTGATGATAGTATTAGGCATGCTATTAGTAAAATGGCGCATTTGCATTTTGTTAGTACTCAAACTTACGCAAATAGAATTTTGCAACTTGGAGAAAGTAAAGATAGGGTTTTTAATGTGGGTTCTTTGGGTGGAGAAATCATTAAAAATATGAAATTTTTAAGTAAAGATGAGTTGCAAAAAGAATTAAATATGGAATTTAATGAAAATGTGTATTTGATAACTTATCATCCTCAAACCATACAAAAATCAAGCATTAAAAAAGAAATACAATTGCTACTTGAGTTTTTAGATAGTTTGGAAAATTCTACTTTAGTTTTTACTAAAGCAAATGCAGATGAAAATGGTTTATATATAAATGAACTTTTAAGTATATATTGTATGAAAAATTCACATAAAGCAAAATTATTTAATAATTTGGGCTCTAAAAAATATTTAAGCTTAATGAAAATAGCAAATATGCTTATAGGAAATAGTTCCAGCGGGATTTGTGAAAGCCCTTTTTTAAAAATACCTTGTATAAATATAGGCAATAGACAAGAAGGAAGGATTTTTGCTGATAATATTATAAATTGTGATATTGTAAATTTAAAAGAGGCATTTTTATATGCTAAAACTGAAGAATATCAAGAAAAATTAAAAAACTTTATTAATCCTTTTGAATATAAAAATACAAGTTTATTAATAAAAAATATTTTAAAAAATATTTCATTAAAAGATATTTTATATAAAAAATTTGTGGATATACAATGAGTATAGAAAGACTAAAACTTACTAAAAATGCAAGCATACAAGAGGCTTTAAAAGTTATAGGTAATGAGCGTGTTAGAATAGCCTTGGTGGTAGAAAATAATAAATTCTTGGGTGTAATTAGTGATTCTAATATTAGAAGAGCTTTATTAAGTGGTGGAAACCTTAGTGATAGTATAGAGGCTATTTATACTAAAAATTCATTAACTATAAAAGAAAGCACAAGCAAGGAAGAGCTTTTAAAATTAGCTAGTCAAACTGATATTTATGATTTTCCTGTTTTAAACGATAAAAATGAAGTCATAGCTATAAAATCCATTGCTTCAATTCTCAAAGAAAAAAGCTTTGAAAACGAAGTGGTGTTGATGGTAGGAGGTCTTGGAAGTAGATTAGGTGAGCTTACTAAGAATACCCCAAAACCTATGTTAAAAGTAGGCAAAAAGCCTATACTTGAAAATATTGTTTTAAATTTCAAAAAACAAGGTTTTAAAAAATTTATTTTTTGTGTAAATTACAAAAAAGAAGTTATTTGTGATTATTTTCAAAATGGTAAGAACCTTGGCATTGAAATTTCTTACATTAAAGAAAAACAAAAACTTGGCACAGCTGGGGCTTTATCTTTAATAAAAGATATGAAAGATTCGTTTGTTGTGATGAATGGAGATATTCTAACTAAACTTGATTTTGAACAACTTATCAAAGAGCATAAAAAAAGTAAAGCGATGATGAGCGTTGTACTTAGAGAATTTGAATTTCAAATTCCTTATGGTGTTGTAAAAATTTCTAATAATATTATAAAAGATATAAAAGAAAAACCTGTGCA
This sequence comes from Campylobacter armoricus, assembly GCF_013372105.1. NCBI lineage: Bacteria > Pseudomonadati > Campylobacterota > Epsilonproteobacteria > Campylobacterales > Campylobacteraceae > Campylobacter > Campylobacter armoricus. The sequence goes on along the minus strand of NZ_CP053825.1, from coordinate 1,254,597 downwards.
AAATTTTTTAGTTAGCGCGGGAATTTATGTATTAGAACCACAAGTTTTAAAATATATTGAAAAAAATGCATATTTGGATATGCCTAATTTAATCAAACTATTATTAGATAAAAAGTTAAAAATAAATTCTTATGTATTGCAAGATTATTGGATTGATATAGGAAGACTTGAAGAGTATGAAAAGGCGGTTGTAGATTTTCAATGAAAGCTTTAATCATAGGATTTGGAAGTATAGGTAAAAAGCATTTTTTAGCCTTAAAAGAGCTTGGATATGAAGTTGATATAGTTTCTAAAACTTATAAGCAAAGAAATTTTTTTCATATAAGTGAAGTAAATTTAAAAGAATATGATTTATTTATCATAGCAAATATAACAACAGAGCATTTTAAAACTTTAAAATTCATAGATGAAAATGTAAAAGATAAAATCATTTTGGTTGAAAAACCCTTATTTGAAAAATATAAAAAATTCATACCTAGTCTCAATAATCAAATTTACATAGCTTATCTTTTAAGGTTTAATCCCTTGGTGAAAGATTTAAAAAGCATAGTGCAAAATGATCAAGATATTTATTTTGCCAAATTTGTTTGTTCTTCATATTTGCCAAATTGGAGAAATTGTGATTATAGACAAAATTATAGTGCTAAAAAAGAATTAGGTGGAGGGGTTTTGCTAGATTTATCTCATGAGATTGATTTAACTTTTTATTTTTTTAATCATTTAAAACTTTTGTATAGTCAAAATTTAAAAATTTCAGAGCTTAAAATAAATAGTGATGATTTTGCTTTTTTAGCTTTAAAAGCTAAGAAAAAGTTAATTCATATAAGACTTGATTATTTTTCTAAATTTATTAAACGAGAAATTGTATTTTGCTCTAAAGAAAAATCTTACAAAGCTGATTTGATTTTAAATCAATTATTTATTTTTGATAAAAATGGTTTAACGGAAGAAAAAAAATACGAAAATGATACAATCAATACTTTAAAAAATATGCACAAAGCAATTTTAAAAAAAGATGAAAATTTATGCACTTTAAATGAAGCTTTTAAAGTATTGAAATTATGCGATAAGGTTAAAAATGGATAATATTTTATGCACTATTTGTGCAAGAGGTGGAAGTAAAGGCGTCAAAAATAAAAATATAAGAAAAATTAATGATTTAGAATTAATTGCTTATAGTATAATCCAAGCTAAAAATTCCAAACTTTTTGAACATATAGTAATTAGTACAGATAGTGATGAAATTGCTAAAGTTGCTTTAAAGTATGGCGGAGAGGTTTTTTTTAAAAGAGATAAAGAGTTATCATCTGATAATGCGGCAAAATTACCAGCAATACGAGATTGTTTGTTAAAAAGTGAAAAATACTACAATAAAGAATTTAAAACCATAATAGATCTTGATGCTTCTGCACCTTTGCGAAATAGTAAAGATATTTGTAAAGCCTATGAGCTTTTTAAACAAGAAAAAAAGTCCAATCTAATCACAGCTACTCCTGCAAGACGCAATCCTTATTTTAATCTTATAGAAATTTATGACAATGAAATAAGCACAAGTAAAAAAGGAAATTTCACTACGCGTCAAAGTAGTCCAAAATGTTATGATATGAATGCTAGTATTTATATATTTGAGAAAAATAGACTTTTAAATAGCGATAGTGTTTTTGGTTCTGATACAAGTTTATATGTAATGGATGAAAAAACAGCCTTTGATATAGATAGTGAGCTTGATTTTGAAATAGTAGAATTTTTAATCAAAAAGGCTAATTTAAAACAGGAAGATTTTTAATGATTAAAGATAAAGTAATATTTATAATAGGAGCATGTGGTCGCATAGGGAGTGCTTTAAGCAAAGCGTGTTTAGAGCATAATGGAAAAATTATTATTGCAGATATTAATGAGGAGGGATTATTTCGCTTAGCATTAAAATTAAACAATAAAGAACGCATTTTAAGCAAAAAAATCGACATAAATGATCAAAAAGCAATTGAGAATTGCTTAAAAGAAGCTGTTTTAAAATTTGGAAAAATTGATGCTTTTGTTAATTGTGCTTATCCTTGCAGTAAAGACTGGGGTAAGATTGAATATTATGAGGCAAGTTATGAGCAAATTTGTGAGAGTTTGAATTTACATTTGGCTAGTTTTATTTTTATAGCTAATATAATGGTAAAATTTTTTAAAAAGCAAGGTTTTGGAAATATCATCAATCTTAGTTCAATTATGGGTGTATATGCACCTAAATTTGAAAATTATAAAGGAACTTCCATGCAAAGTTCTTTAGAATATAGTGTTATAAAAGCGGGTATTAACCATCTTGGCGTTTGGCTTGCCAAGGAGCTTTTTAATACAAATATAAGAGTAAATAGCGTAGCCTTTGGTGGTATAAAAGACAATCAGCCTCAAGTTTTTTTAGATGCTTATAGAAAGTGTTGTGCCTCTAAAGGTATGCTAGATGCTAATGATGTGTGTGGAACTTTGTTGTTTTTAATGTCTGATTATTCTAAATTTATAACAGGACAAACTATAATAGTAGATGATGGATGGGGGCTTTGATGAGTATTTTAGAAAATAACATTAATGCATTGTTCGATTATAATTTAAAAGAACAATTAAAAAAAGTAAATCAAGCTTATCAAATAGTGCAAGGTGATGACAATTTAGATATAAATATCATAGACGGGGGGGGGGATAGGCTTTATGATAAGCCACTAGAAGAATTAAATAAAACATTAAATTTATACAATGATAAGTATCTTTTATATCCTATTTTATTTTTTTATGGTTTTGGAAATGGAATTTTATATAAAGCTCTTTTGCAAAATAAAAACCATAAATTGATATTAGTTTTTGAATCTGATATAAGACTTATTTATACTATATTTAGCATTCTAGATTTCTCCAAAGAGTTAAAAGAAGGTAGATTGTTACTAATCAACCCAAAAAAAATAACCAAATATGATTTAAAAGTTTTGTGTTCTAATAATTATATATTTAACTTTTTAAGGACTTATTTTTTAGAAATACATTGTAATTATTATGATGGCAGGTATCAGGAAGAAATTTTAAAACTGAATTCTTTAATACAAGAAGTGATTAAAGAAAGTATATTTTCTCATGGAAATTCTCCTGTAGATTATTTACAAGGCATTGAGCATTTTATTTGCAATATACCAAAGATGGTGTGTAATTTAAGCTATAAAGAATTATTAAATAAAAGAAAAAATTTAAGCGATACAGCTATCATAGTCTCAACAGGACCTAGCTTAACCAAGCAACTTACACTTTTAAAACAATACCAAAGCAAAGCTAGTATATTTTGTGCTGATAGTGCTTATCCTATACTTGCAAAAGCAAATATCAAACCTGATTATGTTTTTTCGCTTGAGAGAACCGATTTTACAAGTGAATTTTTTAATCACGACTTTGGTGAATTTGATAAAGATATTTTATTTATTGTAAAATCTGTAGTTCATCCAAATACTATTAAATATTTAGAAAATAAACAGACTATAGGGAGTAGGATATGTGTAGTTTCTAATCCTTCTAATTTTATTGTTAATGTAAAGCTTAATCATTTTGGATATTTTGGAATGGGAGCTAGTGTAGCTCATATGGCATATACTTTAGCTTTTAATTTAGGTCATAAAAACATTATACTAATAGGACAAGATTTAGCTTATAATGATATTGGGGAATCACATCCTAAAGATTATCAACATACATCAAGATATGAAAGTGATTTATATAATTATGAGGATACTTTAGCTTATGGTGGAAATAGTTTAGTAAAAACACATTGCATTTGGCTTTGGTTTAAAAGTATATTAGAAGATTTAATATCTAAAAATCATATTTCTATTACTTATAATTGCACGGAAGGAGGAGTAAGAATTAATGGAACTATAGAAGAACCTTTTGCAAGGGTATGTGAAAAATTACTAAAAAAAGATTTAGATAAATCTTTTCCTAAGCTTTCAAATTTAAGTATAAATAAACAAAATGAGTTATTATTAAAAGCATATTATAGAATAAATAAAGATATACAAAATTGTGAAAAATTAAGTAAAGATTTTAATTACGAACTCAAATCAATATCAAATGATATCAATTTGATAAAACATGAAAATAATAAAAAATTATTAGAAAGTATTATGCATAAAATAAACATGATTAAAATAAAAGTAGAAAGTTTATTAATGTATAGTTTATGTGAGGTGCTTAATCCTTTAATCAGACAATTTGAATTAAATTTAGCAAGAATCTATGTGTTAAATCCAAAAACACCAGAAGATAGCCATAATAAATCAATGTTATGGATAAAAGAACATTTAAATTGGATACAACTTATTATAGCTCATATAGATTCTCAAAAAGAAGTTTTACAAAAAAGCATAGTATTAACAAAAGATGAACTTATAAAAAGAGGGTTTATAAATTTAATAGAAAAAATTGAACAAAGAATTTTGAAAGGTTTATAATTTTTTAATTTTAAATAATTTTTTTGATATAATTTTGCGTTTTTTGGGGGGGGGGGGATTAGATGAAAGAAGCTGTTGTCGTAGCTGGTAATGGTCCTAGTATTGAAGAAATTGATTATTCTTTATTACCATTAGATTATGATGTATTTAGATGTAATCATTTTTATTTGGAAGAAAAGTATTATTTAGGAAGAAAAATAAAAGCTAGTTTTTTTATCATTAGAGAATTTTTTGAACAATATTATATGATGCAAAAACTTATACAAAATGGTGATTATGAATGTGAAAATATAGTGTGTAAGATGTATAATTTTCAAGATAGGAAAGAAAAAATATTTAGAGAAAATTTTAAATATTTTTTCCCTTTGGCTACTAATGGATATGATGTTTATTTTTCAAAATTAACAGAGCTTAGTGCCATTATAGATTTTGATGTTTGTTACAATTTTGCTCGGGCAGAAATGCTTACTGGGACTTATGCGATTTGTTGTGCTGTAGCATGTGGATATAAGAAAATTTATATAGCAGGAATGGATTTTTACGAACAAGGAAATTCACATTTTTATAGCACATATAAGTATGATTTAAAAAGTAGCAATATTCATCATAAAAATAAAGATATTGAAATCATAAGATTCTTGCAAAAAAAGTATAATGTTAAAATTTACTCTATATGCCCAAGAAGTCCTATTAATGAGTTTATTTCTTTGGCAAAAGATATAAATAATAATACATATAATCCCATGGCTAAACCGCAAGAAGCTATTAAAACTAAATTATTTCCAAGTGAAAAAGCTATAAAAAGGTATAAAAAAATGTATTTATTATCTAATAGCTTTGTAAAATTTGTATATGATGTTTTAAAAACACCAAGTGTTATAAAAAAATATTTTTCCAAAAAATATTCAAGATAATTTAAAATTAAGAATTCTATTTTTTAATCCCAAAGTTTCTATTTTTAAAATTTCAAGTAGTTTTTCATTAAATTCTTTATGATTAAAATTACTTGAAATCCTTTTTATAAGTTTAAAACCTATTTTTTTATCTTTATAATTTTGAAGTAAAATTTCTTTATTTTTGTTTTCATATCTACCATTTTCATTAAATTCATAACGATAAATACATTCTTTTGACACAAAAAAACTCTCGCTTAACATAAAATTTATATAGTTAAAAAGCACATCTTCTCCATAGCAAAGTTTTTCTTTAAAGTTAATGTATTCAAAACTTTTTAAAATCAAATCTTTTTTATATATTTTTGCCCAAACACTCCAGCAAAAATGCTTTTGCTCAAGTAAAAATTCTAAAAATTCCTCTTTTTTAAAAAGCTCATCTTGCTTAAACCTATAAAATTTTTTTAATTTAACTCTATGAACATAAGCATCAAACACTACTATATCCGCATTTTTGATTTTTTCAAATCCAAGTTTGTAGGTATTTAACTCTAAATAATCATCAGGATCTAAAAACATTATAAAATCTGACTTTGCATTTAATACACCTATATTTCTACTAGCAAAGGTCCCTAAATTCTCTTGATTATGAATAATTTTTATTCTTTTATCTTTACTAGCATATTCTTTTGCTATATCTATGCTTTTATCATTTCCACAATCATCTACTACAATGATTTCTATATCTTTAAAGCTTTGATTTATACAACTATCTAATGCTCTAGCTATATATTTTTCTACATTATGAGTTGGGAGTATGATGGAAATTTGACTCATATTAGCTCTTTAAGTAAAGTGATGATATAATTATAGCTTTTATTTTTTAAGGAAAATTATGAATATTTTTATCAATCTTCCTACATGGCTTGGTGATGCGGTGATGGCTAGTTCGGCTATTTATGCTATCAAAGAAAAATATCCTAAAGCTAAATTTACTTTTTATGGTTCTTTTGTGAGTACAGAGCTTTTTAAGCGTTTTGAAAATACTCAAATTTTAGTAGAACATAAAAAGCAAAGATACAAACAAATTTTAAAAGCCAGAAAAAGCTTTGGCAAATTTGATTTAGCTTTTTCATTTCGTTCAGCATTTTCAAGTAAGATCATTTTAAATCTAATCAAAGCAAAAAAAAGATTTTATTTTGATAAAAATATTCTAAAAGAAGAACACCAAGTTTTAAAATACTTAAATTTCATAGAAAAAGCCTTAAATTTTAAAGCCACTTCAAATTCTTTAAAACTTCCTATAAAAGAAAAATCAACTCAAAAAATTTTAGGTATAAATCCAGGTGCGCATTTTGGAAGTGCGAAAAGATGGGAAGCAAATTATTTTGCAAGGGTAGCAAAAGAATTTAGCTCCACACACCAAATTTTAATCTTTGGAGTAGAGAGTGAGAGAGAAATTTGTGATGAAATTGAGCATTTTCTTTTAAAAGAAGGCATAAAAGCAAAAAATCTTTGTGGTAAAACTAGCATTTATACTTTATGTAAAAATATTTCTATGCTTGATTTACTCATCACAAACGATAGTGGTCCTATGCATATAGGTGCAGTTTATGGGGTGAAAACAGTGGCTATTTTTGGCTCGACTAAATTCAGTCAAACATCACCTTGGCAAGAAAATGCCAAAATAGCTCATTTAAATTTAGCTTGTATGCCTTGTATGCAAAAGGTTTGTCCTTTAAAACACCACAAATGTATGAAAGATTTAAAACCTGAATTAGTGATAAATCTAGCAAAAAATCTTTTAGGAGTATAAATGGTTTTTAGTTCTTATGAATTTATATTTATATTTTTACCCGTAACTTTAATTATATTTTATATGCTTAAAAAATTTAATCATATTCAAAGTGCAAAATTATTTTTAGTCTTGGCAAGTTTGTTTTTTTATGCTTTTTGGAAAGTTGAATATGTCTTGATTTTATTGCTTTCTATGGGTGTAAATTTTTATCTTGCAAATTTAATTTTACTCAATAAAAAAAAAAGGGGGGGGGTAAAGCTATTATTTTATAGTGGGTTAATTTTTAATTTAGCCTTGCTTGCTTTTTTTAAATACACTGATTTTTTATTAGAAAATTTCAATGTATTATTTCAAATAGTCCAACTAGATTTTAATATTCCTTTGCCACATATATTACTACCTTTAGCTATATCTTTTTTTACTTTTCAACAAATTGCTTTTTTAGTAGATTGTTATAAAAGAACAAATATAGAAGGTTTAAAAAGTGAAAATTCATATAAAATAAATATTTTAGATTATGCTTTGTTTATAACATTTTTTCCTCAACTTATAGCAGGTCCAATAGTTCATCATAAAGAAATGATGCCTCAATTTAAAAGCATGCTTTGGAATAATTCTACTTTTATTAACTGGGAAAATATAGCTAAAGGATTATTTATATTTTCCATGGGTTTATTTAAGAAAGTATATATTGCTGATTCTTTTGCACTTTGGGCTAATGCAGGGTTTAAGATAGTTGAAAATGGTGATGCTTTAAATATTTTTGAAGCTTGGGCACTTATACTTTTCAACTTTATTTTGATTTTAGTGGATATTGTGATATGGCTATAGGTATAGCTTTATTTTTTAGTATAAAACTTCCTATTAATTTTTAATTCTCCTTATAAAGCATTAAATATAAGTGATTTTTGGAGAAGATGGCATATAACATTAGGCAAATTTTTAAAAGATTATTTATATATACCTTTAGGTGGTAATAGGGTTGCTAGGATTATAAATTTAAGAAATCTTTTTATAGTAGCTTTTGTAAGTGGAGTATGGCATGGAGCTGGATGGGGTTTTGTGATATGGGGAGTGTTGCATGGACTAGCTATGATGCTTCATAGAATATATACATTTATAATTTCAAATGCTGAATTTAAAGAAAATATTATTTATAAAATATTTGCATGGTTTGTAACTTTTAATTTTATTAATCTTGCGTGGATATTTTTTAGAAGTGAGAATATCCAAGGAGCTATAAATTTATTAAAGGCTATGTTTGGTATAACTTGGATAAAGTTGCCTATAAAATGGCATATAATGAAAGAATCTTTAGCACAAATTAGTGGTAGCAATGAAACCTTGCTTTATATTTTCATTTGTATTATTTTATGTGTTGGATTTAAAAATAGCATAGAAAAACTTGAAAATTTTAAGCCTAGCTATAAAAATTCTTTATTAATTATGTTTCTTTTATATATAGCTTTAATAACTTTGGGTGTAGTTCCTTATACTGAATTTATTTATTTTAATTTCTAAGGATAAAAATGTTTAAATCTTATAAAAAATTTGTAATTTATTCTTTAGTAATACCCTTACCATTTATATTATCTTTAGGTATTTTGCTTTATGTTTATGATCCATTGCAACTTTACCATGAACCTTGGTTTAGAAAAAAAACATATTACAACGATGTAATTATCGGTGCTAGGGGGATAATAGATCATAATGAATTTGATTCTGTGATTTTAGGTACTTCAATGCTTCAAAATACTTCATCCTCTGAAGCATCTTCTAAGCTCGGAGGAAAATTTATCAATAGGTGGAAGCACTCTTGATCAAAGAAAAATTATTTTAGATTATATATTAAGAAAAAGAGATATTAAGCATTTGATAATATCTTTAGATGAATTTGCTATTATGAGCATAGAAAATCATGATACTAAAAATTTTGATTTTTTATATGATGATAATTATTGTGATGATTTAAAATTTTATCTTAATAGAAAATTTATTTTATGTGCGTTGAGTTTTTCCAGTGGTAAAAAATGTGTCGGAAGTGATACTGAGTTGGAAAATTTGCCAAAGTGGATTAAAAGTCCAATTGCTCAAAAACAATTTGGAGGAATTGAAAATTGGGTTAAAAATATAGAAGAAGGTGTCCGAAAGGATATTAAAAAAATTATGCAATTATACAATGGAAACTATATACATGGTTATTCGAGTATAGATTTTAATATTTTAAAAAATCATATTGATATTTACATACTAGACTATGTTAAAATGTATCCAAAAATTCAATTTTCTTTAATTTTACCAACTTATTCTAGAATTTATCACAAGATGGCACAGGTTGATTTTCAATATTACTAACAATGGACCGAGTTGATAAAATATATTATTCAAAAATCAAAAACATTTGAAAATGTTAAAATTTATGGGTTTGATGATTTGGACTATGCTGATAATATAGCAAACTACAAAGATTTAAATCATTATAACATAGATATGAATTCAATGCAACTTGATGCTATTAAAAACCAAACCAATATTTTAACGCCTGAAAATATGGATGAGTATTTTAAAATTATGGTAGAAAAAATCAAAAATTATGATTTAAATCCTTTAATTAAGCAAATAAATACAAGTGGTGTTTTAAATAAATAAGAGTTATTATGAATTTTTATATCAAAACCCCTTGCAAAAGCTCGATAAATGTGCTAAACTTTAAAAATCATTATTTTAATCAAGGAGCTTTTTATGACTAAAGCAGATTTTATTTCTCAAGTTGCTCAAACTTCAGGGCTAACTAAAAAAGATGCTACTGCAGCTACTGATGCAGTAATCGCTACTATTACTGAAGTATTAGCTAAAGGTGATAGCATTAGTTTCATCGGTTTTGGTACATTTTCTGTGGCTGAAAGAGCTGCTAGAGAAGCTAGAGTGCCAAGTACTGGTGCTAAAATCAAAATTCCTGCTACTAAAGTTGCTAAATTTAAAGTAGGTAAAAACCTTAAAGATGCAGTTGCTGCTGCTAAAACTGCTAAAAAAGCTAAAAAATAATTCTTTACGCAAAAGTTAGATACTTTTGCGTTTTTTTCCATAAATAAATATTAGTTTTCTTTTGATATTATTTTAAAAATATTAAAGGAAAAGTATGTCAATTTTTAATAGTATCTTAGACTGCATAGGCAATACTCCAATAATTTCTTTAAAAGAATTTGCACCAAATCTTTATGGTAAATGTGAATACTTAAATCCTAGTCATTCTATAAAAGATAGAGCTGCTATGGAAATGATTAAGCAAGCATTAAGTAGTGGTAAAATCAACCAAGAAACAACTATCGTAGAAGCTACAAGCGGAAATACCGGTATAGCTTTGGCTATGATATGTGCTAGTTTAAAATTAAAGCTTATCATTGCTATGCCTGAATCTATGAGTATAGAGCGTAGAAAAATGATGAGTTTTTTTGGAGCAAAACTAGAACTTACACAAGCTAGTAAGGGTATGCAAGGAGCTTTAGATAGAGCTAATGAGCTTTTGAGTGAAATTCCAAATTCTTTTATGGTAAGTCAGTTTGAAAATATTAATAACAAAAATGCACATAAAAAAAATACCGCTTTAGAACTTATAAAAGATTTACCTGATCTTGACATTTTTATAGCAGGTTTTGGTACAGGTGGGACTATTAGTGGGGTGGGAGAAATTTTAAAAGAACACAATCCTAATGTTAAAATTATTGCTATAGAACCAGCTACATCTGCACTTTTGAGCCAAAATTTTACTTCAAGTCATAAAATTCAAGGCATAGGTGCTAATTTTATTCCTAAAATTTTAAATCAAGAAATTATAGATGAAATAGCTTGTGTAAGTAATGAAGATGCTATAAACACAGCTTTAGAGCTTGGTAGAAATGGTATCATGGTAGGAATTTCAAGTGGTGCAAATGTATATATAGCAAAAAAAATTGCTCTAGAAAATCCAAATAAAAAAGTTTTAACTATGCTAAATGATACAGCAGAAAGATATTTATCTACAGATTTATTTATAAATTTATAAAAAGGAGTAAATTATGATTCAAAATAATGAGCATTTTGATTTAGATCTTGAAAGGGCGATTTTAAGTTCTTGTATATATAGCGTGGATTCATTTTTTAGTGTGTCTTCAGATATTGAAATTAATGATTTTTCACTTAAAGCTCATCAAGATATTTATAAAGCAATTTTAGCTTGTGTAAATGCAGGTGAGCCTATAAGTGCAAGTTTTATAAGAAAGCATAAAAAAGTAGATGAGCAAGTTTTAGCCGAAGTTTTAGCTACTACTTCTATTGCAGATGTTAGTAAATATGCGTATGAATTAAGAGAAAAATCCATAAGACGCCAGCTTTTAAATTTTGCTTATACTATACCTACAAGAGTAAATGAAGATAAGAGTATTTCGCAAATTTCAGATGAGATAGGAAAAGAAATCTTTAATCTTACAAATCGTGTTAATAGTAATAGTATTAAAGATATGACTATGGTTATGTCTGAGCTTATGGATGAGTTTAAAAAATTAAAAGAATCTGAAAATAAAGATATTTTAGGGCTTGATACAGGTTTTAGTGAGCTTAATAAAATGACAAAAGGTTTCAAACCAGGTGATCTTGTAATTATTGCAGCACGCCCTGGCATGGGTAAAACTACAATTTGTCTTAATTTTATAGAAAAAACGCTAAAACAAAATAAAGGTGTTGTAATGTTTTCATTAGAAATGCCTGCAACTCAAATTATGCAAAGATTAATCAGTGCAAAGACTTCCATTCCTTTGCAAAAAATTCTTATAGCTGATTTAAACGATGATGAATGGAGCAGAGTAGGAGATGCTTGTAATGAGTATGCGAAAAAAAATCTCTATATTTACGATAGTGGTTATGCAAGTATAGCTGATATTCGTGCAATTTTGCGAAAAATCAAAGCACAAGATGAAAGTATAGAGCTTTGTGTGGTAGATTATATAGGTCTTATGATGAGTAATTCAGCTTTTAATGATAGACATTTACAAGTAAGTGAAATTTCAAGAGGTTTAAAGCTTTTGGCAAGGGAATTAAATATGCCAGTTATAGCACTTTCACAACTTAATCGTTCATTAGAAAGTAGAGCAAATAAGCGTCCTATGCTTAGCGATTTAAGAGAAAGTGGTGCTATAGAACAAGATGCAGATACCATTTTATTTGTATATAGAGACGAAGTTTATAGAGAACAAGAAGAAAAAGAACGAGAAAATAAAGCAAAAAATGAAGGAAAAACTTATGAGAGAAAATTTATGCCAAATCCCGTACAAGAAAAGGCTGAACTCATTATAGGTAAAAACAGAAATGGTCCTGTAGGACATATAAATTTGCTTTTCTTAAAAGAAAAATCGTGCTTTATTGAAGCTCCAAAAGAAGATTTTGTGGTTACTAACTTTGAAGGTTAATTCAAAGAGTAACCATAATTTTTATGCATAAAAAGCTCTAAATCTTTAAAATCAATCTTTCCCATTAATTCTTCTACCACTTGCTTATAGACAATTTTTCCATCTTTAATCACAAATGCAGCTCTTGCTAAAAGACCTGCAAAAATACTATTGGATATTAAAACCCCATAGCTAGTGCCAAACTCCTTAAAAGCAAAATCACTTGCAACGATTAAGTTGTTAATTCCTTCGGTTGCACAAAAACGATCCATTGCAAAAGGTAAATCCATGCTTACTATAATTACTTCAATATTTTTCATCGTCGCTAATCTTTTATTGCTTTCTTTTGCTTGTTTGGAGCAAATTTGAGTATCTAAACTAGGGAATGTTAAGATAATTTGTGTTTTACCAATAGGTGCTATTTCTACAGGAGCTAAATTTTTTGTTCTTAAGGTAATTTTTGGTGCCATATCTCCAACTTTTATTTCTTCTCCTGTGAGTTCTATTTTTTGTTCTTTATACATTATTGTTGACATATTTTTCCTTTGTTATAATAATATCATTTTAGCTAAAAGTAAAAAGCTAAAAAATCCAAGTCCATCAGTAATTGCAGTGATAACCACACTAGAACCTACTGCGGGATCTATTTTAAATTTTTTTAAAGTTAAAGGCACAAAAGAGCCTACAAAACCTGCTAAAGCTAGATTGATTAACATTGATAAAGCTATAACAAGTCCCAAAAGAGCTGTTTTAAACCATATAAAAGCTATAATGCTCATAATAATTGCAAAAATCAATCCATTTAATAAAGAAATTCCGCTTTCTCTTAGTATAACTTTTTTAGCATCTTTAAATTCGACTTCATTAAGTGAGAGTTTTCTAACTGTAACTGCTAGAGCTTGTGAGCCTGTATTTCCTCCCATAGAAGCTACTATAGGCATAAGCACTGCTAAAGCTACAAGTTTTTCTATCTCTCCTGAAAAAAGACTGATAATATTTGCTGAAATTAATGAAGTAGTAAGATTAATCATTAACCAAAAAGCTCTTGCTTTGGCTGCTTTAAATGCACTCTCTTCTTCAACATCTGCATCAACCCCTGCAAGATTATAAATTTGTTCAGTTGCGTTTTCTTGGATAAGATCATGTATATCATCATATGTGATTCTTCCTAAAAGCACTCCATTGTCATTTATAACAGCTAGAACGCTTAAATCATAATCTTCGACTATATCAATAGCTTTTTGTATATCTTCATAATCTTTAATACAATAGCTTTTATATTTTTCGCTATTATTTTTAATAATATCTGCAAAACTCAATTTAAAATCCCAAAGCAAAAGATCGCTTAAATTAATAGAATTACATAATTTGCCATTTCCGTCAATTATATAAATTTGAAAAATTTGATTTACTTGTCCTGAATGTTTTAGTATTCTATATCTTTTAATAGCTTTTTCTATGCTTTCATCAATTGATGCTGTAAAAATTTCTGTTTGCATATATGCACCAGCAGTATTTTCATCATAGTTTTTTAAGCGTAAAATTTCTTCTTTGTCTTCTGAGCTTAAGCGATTTAAAATAGCTAGAGTTTTTTCAGAATTTAGCTCTTCAAAACGCTTAATTAAATCTGTTGCATCATCACTTTCTAATTCTTCTACCATTTTAGCTATTTTAGTAATGCTTAAATGTTCTAAAATATCTTCTAAAATATGATCAGGAGTTATTGTAGCAACATTTGCAAGCGTAGAAGTATCAAAAGATTTTAAAGTTTGTAAATACAAATCTTCATTATGTTTTTTAATGGTTTTTAAAGCTTCATTAATCTCATAAGTGCTTTGGTCTTTAGATATATTTTTTAAAAGTTCTTGTGCTTCTAAAAAATCATTAAACATCTCAAAGCTCCATAAAATTTTCTATATTTTGCTCTTTTGGTGGATTTTTAAAATCTTCATTAACATTTTGCAAGCGATTTTCATATGTTTTTGCTATTTTTAAAAATTCTTCTTTATTTTTACCACTTAAACTTGATTTTGGAATTTTTACTATAGTTTCGGGATTGATTGCTTTGTTGTTAAAATAAAGTCCAAAATGTAAATGCGGACCAGTACTCATACCAGTAGATCCTACATAAGCTATTACTTGCCCTTGTTTAACTTTTTGTCCTCGTTTGATTTTAGCAAAACGACTAAGATGAGCATATAAAGTCATATATCCTGATATATGTTTTACTTGCACCACTTTACCATATCCACCTTTATTACCAATAAAACTAATAGTTCCCTCTCCTGCGCTTTTAACAGGAGTGCCAGTAGGTGCAGCATAATCAATACCTAAGTGTGCTCTATAGCGTTTCAAGATAGGATGATATCTTGCTCTAGTAAAACGATCTGAAATTCTTGTGTATTGTACAGGTTTGGTTAAAAAGAAATTTTCAAGCTCTTTTCCTTGTGCGTTATAATAAGAATCTTTATATAAAAAAACTGAATATTCTTTTCCTCTGATGTTTGCTAAAGCAGCGTTAATACTAATATCTCCAAAAAGCTTCCCTAGTCTTCTTTTTTGCTCATAGATTAAAACAACACTATCACCTTTTTTTACTTTTTTAAAATCTACACTATTTCTAAAAGCACGCACCATAGCTCTTGCTAAAGTTACACTACCGCTTTCATCATAAACATCTTGATAAGCCGAATTGTTGATTTTTACATATAAAGTTCTAGTTTCTTTGGTGTAGGAAATAGGAGTAAAATTAAGTACAAATTTATTTTCTGTGTTTTTATATATGTGGATTTGTAAATCATCACTTATTGGGATTAAAACTTGCTCAAGTTCGCCTTGCTCATCTTTTAACATTTGATATTTTATACCACTTGCAATTTCTGCACTTAGTTCTTTGTCTTCTGCATCAAGGCTATAATATAAGTTAAGTGGTATAGAATGATCTTGTAAAAAATCAAGTAAAGTTTTACCATTTTCCCAAGAAAGTTCTTCGACACTTGAAATTGCAAAAAGCTTTATAGAAATAAGCAATGATATTAATATTCTTTTCATAATATTTTAAAACCTTATAAAATTTAAAACATAAATTTGTATTTTACTTAATTTTTCTTACAATTTTGTAAGGAAAAAACAATATAATTTAATTTTTAGTCGTCTTTAAGGAGTATAAATTGTCAAAAATTATTTTAATACTTTGTTGTTTTTTAGCGTTTTTACAAGCTAAAAATTTTGATTTAATACAAACAAAACTTGAAAAAGTAGATGATATTTATGGTTATGTAAAAGATGATCCTAAAATTTTATTACATTCAAGTGGTATAGTAGTTCATGAAATTGATACCCAAAAATCTATTATTGCAAGAGCAAGTGTAATAGGGCGTGAGAATGGTTATGTTAAATTAGAATTTAAAGTTTTTGATATGTTAGCACAAGATGCAATGCCTTTACCAAATGTTTTGCCACAAGTTGGTGATAAGGTTATTTTAAATTATTTATATGATAGGGCATTGATTATAGCTCCTGATAAAAGCATATATGATTTTATTGCTCAAAAATTAAACAATCTTTACTTTTTACATCCTGATTTATTTGGTGCTCATATGATACAAGAGTATCGCCAAAGCCCAAGAAGATCAGATTTTAGATCGTTTTGTTCAAAAAATGCAGTAGGACTTTTAGTAGTTGCTTTAGAAAAAAAAGCTGAGATAGTTGATTGTCAAGATTTTGAAAAAATACAAGAGTTTGAAATTCCTAAAGCAAAGGATTTGCAAATTCCATTCTACTCAAGAATTACAGGTTATAAAAGTGATATTTTTAGCTTAAATGATGAAGTGATTGGGAATTATTATATATATTATGAAAAATTAATTAGCTTAACTAGAGAAAAATAATGCAAGAAATTCATCAAAATTTTTTCAAAAGTCTTTTAGGCGGACAAAATGCTTATTTTGATCCGATTCATAAAAGAGCTTATAGTTATGATGCAACAAAAAAACATTATTTACCAGATGGAGTACTCTTTCCGCGAGATGAAAATGATATTGCTCAAATTTTAAAATATTGTAATGAACATAAAATTATAGTTATTCCTAGAGGTTCAGGTAGTGGATTTACTGGTGGAAGCTTAGCTATTAATGGTGGTGTGGTATTAAGCTTTGAAAAGCATATGAATAAAATTTTAGAAATTGATCTTGAAAATTTAGTAGCAGTGGTTCAACCTGGTGTGATAAATATGGCTTTGCAAGAAAAAGTAAAAGAATATGGTTTATTTTATCCACCTGATCCTGCAAGTATGGAGTATTCTTCAATAGGAGGTAATGTCAGCGAAAATGCAGGAGGTATGAGAGCTGCTAAGTATGGTATAACTAAAGATTATGTAATGGCACTAAGAGCGGTTTTGCCTAATGGAGAAATCATTAGGGCAGGTAAAAAAACCATAAAAGATGTAGCAGGTTATAATTTAGCTGGAATTTTAATAGCAAGTGAAGGATCTTTAGCCGTGCTTAGCGAGATTACTTTAAAATTAGTTGCTTTACCTAAGTTTAAAAAAACAGCTATGGGGATTTTTAATAGTATTGATGATGCAATGAATGCAGTATATAAAACTTTAGCTAAAGGTGTAACTCCAGTTTCAATGGAATTTTTAGATCAATTAAGCATACAAGCTATAGAGCAAAAATTTCAAAAAGGATTGCCTATAGATGCAGGTGCGATTTTAATTGCTGATGTTGATGGTAATGTAGAAGAAGCTTTGGAGGAGGATTTAAAAATTTTACAAGAAAGCTTTTTAGAATCAAATGTAAGAGAATTTAAAATAGCAAAAGATGAGCAAGAGGCTATTGATATTTGGTTTGCAAGAAGAAATTGCTCTCAAAGTATAGCTATGTATGGAAATTTAAAGCTTAATGAAGATATAACGGTGCCGCGTTCAAAACTACCTGAGCTTTTAAGAGGCATAACCGAAATTTCTAAAAAATATGGTTTTAAAATACCTTGTTTTGGTCATACTGGTGATGGTAATGTGCATACTAATGTAATGGTAAGTGATAAAAATAATGTAGAATTAGTAAAAAAGGGTTATGAAGCAGTAGAAGAAGTGTTTAAACTTACTATATCTTTAGGTGGGACTTTAAGCGGGGAACATGGCATAGGTATTTCAAAAGCTCCCTTTATGAAGCTTGCTTTTAGCGAAGCTGAAATGGAATTGATGAGAAATATCAAAAAGGCTTTTGATCCAAATAATATACTCAATCCCTTTAAAATGGGACTTTGATGAATTTTAAAAACTTATTTAAAATTCTTTTAGCTTTAAGAGATAAAGAAATTTTAAATTATGCCGCAGCTTTGAGTTTTTATACTATTTTATCTTTAATACCACTTTTGTTTTTGTGTTTTTGGGTTTTTACTCAAATTCCAAGTTTTGAAATATATCAAGAAAAAATTAAAAATTTAATTTTTACTTTTTTAATCCCAACTCAACAAGATATAATCATACAATATATCAATACTTTTTTAAAAAATAGTGTTAATTTGGGTTTAATTGGACTTTTAGCTATGGCCTTAACTTCTTTAGCTTTTTTTTCAGGCTATGATTATGTTATTAATAAGCTTTTAGAGGAAGATTCCAAAAGTCTTTGGCATAGCATTAGCTCTTATTGGACACTAGCAACTTTAACTCCACTTGGACTTGGAGTGAGTTTTTATATTTCAGGTTTTATACAAAAAACTTTGGATGAATTTAATATTGCATTGAATCTTTTTGAGATTTTACCTTATGTGATTATTTGGGCTTTATTTTTTGTATCTTATTCAAGCTCTGTAAGTAAAAAAGGCGATTTAAAAGCCCTGTTGATTAGTTCTTTTGGGGCCTCTGTGATTTGGTATATTTCTAAGATGGTTTTTGTATATTATGCTGTATATAATAAAACTTATTTAAATGTATATGGTTCTTTTTCTGTAATTTTATTTTTCTTTTTATGGATTTATATTTCCTGGATTATTTATCTTTTAGGATTAAAAACTTATTTGCTTTTAAATCAAGAAAATAAAGGGAATAAACCCAAGAGAAACTACAAAAAGAGCTAAATTTTTATGTAAAATAGCAATAAAAGATAAAATTAAATATAATATGTAGTATTTAAAAGATATGGAAAAGTTTATGCTATAAAATTTTATTTCAAAAAAATTTAATAAATATCCATCTAGCAAATTTCCATAAGAAATAAGATGTAAAAATAATACTAATGGATAAAATATAATAAATATAGCACTCAATGGAATTGCTAAAAATTGTTGGAAGCTTAACAAAGGAAAAAAATATAATACGGGGATAATCATTGCTAAAAATGTCCATAAATTCAATAATACTATATGAATTAAATTGGAAAAATTATTTTTAAAATGATAAAGATATAAATAAATGTAAAAAACACCTAGACTAGAAAATAAAAACCCCACACTAAAAAGTAATCTTGGAAAAATACTTATGCAAAGAATAATGCTTAAAAACAAAAATTTAAAGCTTAAAATTTTAATACCCCTGCTTAGTAGATAAAATCCAAACAATGCCATACATAAAGCCCTGGTATATGAAGGTGTAAAGTCTATTAAGAATATATATAAAAATAAAAGAAAAAAACAAAAAATACTAAGATCTAATTTTAAACTTCTGTAAGGAAAATAATGTTTTTGAAAAAAGGCATATAAAGGAGCAAGTATAAAAAAGCAAAAAGCAAATAACAATCCTAAATGGTAGCCACTTATAGCTATTAAATGTGCAATGCCATAGTAATTGACATCATTTCTAAGCTCATAAGAAATATTTTTTGCAAAAAATAAAGCTCCAAAAAATTCTTTTGTTTTTTCATTATGATGTTGATTTAAAAAATATTCCACAATAACTTTTTCTTTTTTTGTTTTAGTTATATTAAAATCATAACTTGGCGCAAAAAAACTTTTACTAAGATAATCTTTAAAATTAATATTTTTAGTAATAATTCTAAGATTTAATACATCGTTTTTGCTTATATTAAGTTCTTTAAAATTAGTGGTATAAAAGACAAAATCGGAGTTTTTTAATTTTAAAACTTGATATTTTTTACCTTTTTTATTTGTTTTATAATAACTTGATAAAACTACATTATCTTTTAATAATAAATGCTTTGAAATTTTAAAGTTTTGATATTTTTTATATTCATAACTTAAATTAATACCAAAGACACATATAAAGCATAAAAATAAAATAAAAAATTCTCTATAAGAATCTTTTATAGAGAATTTTAAACTCATTTTTTCCTAGAAAAGCGTGATAGATATAACCATATTATAAGGATTAAAGTGATTATAAAAATAGGTGCTATATAAGGATAATTAGAAAATACCTCAAAAGCTTCTTTTAAAGTATTTCCAAAAATAAAACCAGCATAACCTAAAACTATAGCCCAAATCAAACTAGCTAAAGTATTGATGATGAAAAATCTTATAAAGCTAAATTTGCAAAGACCTGCTGCTATAGGAATAATAGTCTTTACCCCATAGATAAATTTTTGTACTACTAAAAGCAGGTCCCCGTATTTTTTGATTTTTATCATTGCAAGAGCAATTTTTCTTCTATGGTTTTTAAAATAAGGCATTATGTCTTTTTTATAGTATTTTCCTAAAACAAAAAGTAAAGTTGAACCTATTGTATTAGCTAAAAAAGCTAAAAAAATACATAAATGTAAATCAAGTTTAGTAGAACTTGCACAAAGCACTCCAGCAGCAAGTATAGCTACCATACCTCCACCAAATGAGTAAAAAAATAAAATCAAATAACCATAAGTGCTAAGATTATCTATCATTTCTTGCATGTAAAACCTTATCTTGCAAAATCAATAGCTCTTATTTCCCTGATAACATTAACTTTAATTTCACCAGGATATTGAACTTTTTCTTGAATTTCTTCAGCAATTTCTTTAGCCAAAAGTATAGATTCATCATCATTGATTAATTTTGCATTGACTATGACTCTAATTTCTCTACCAGCATTAATTGCATATGCTTTTTTAACCCCTTCTTTACTTTTTGCTATATCTTCAAGCTCGCTAACTCTTTTTAAGAAAGCTTCTAAAACTTCGCGTCTTGCACCAGGTCTAGCTGCACTTAGTGTATCTGCTGTACAAACTGCTGCTGATTCTATACTTGTAGCATCTTCGTGGCCATGATGAGCATAAATTGCATTAATTACCACTGGGTGTTCTTTATATCTTTTACAAAGCTCAGCACCTAAATCCACATGAGAACCTTCAAATTCATGCGTTAGGGCTTTGCCTATATCGTGTAAAATTCCAGCTCTTCTTGCGAGTTTTTCATCTCCACCGCATTCAGCTGCGATTATACCTGCTAAGTGGGCTACTTCTAAAGAATGAGCTAGTGCATTTTGTCCATAACTTGCTCTATATCTTAATTTTCCTATTAATTTAACAATTTCAGGATGAATTTGATTTAATCCTAAATCCATTACTATAGTTTGCCCTTCTTCTAGGATATTATCTTCAAAATCTTTACAAACTTTTTCATGAATTTCTTCTATTCTCGCAGGCTGGATTCTTCCATCTTCTACTAAAAGTTCTATTACTTTGGTGGCTATTGCGCGTCTATAAAGGTTAAAGCAACTTACTATAATTGCCCCAGGTGTATCATCTATGATAATATCTACTCCTAAAACCATTTCTAAAGTTTTTACATTTCTGCCTTCTTTACCTATAATGCGTCCTTTTAATTCATCATTTTTGATATTTACTACATTTATAAGTCTTTCAGCTGCAAATTCTCCAGCAAATCTTGAAGTAGCTTGAGCTAAAATAAAATTAGCCTTTCTCTTAGCTTCATTTCTCGCTTCTTCTTCGTATTTTCTAACTATATGTGCGATTTCATCTCTTGATTTTTCTTCGGTTTTTTGTAAGATTATAGTTTTAGCTTCTTCTTGAGTAAGTCCAGCTGAGTGTTCAAGAATTTTTAAAACATCATTGAGTTTTTGAGTATATTTGTGCTTTAAATTCTCATTTTCTTCTATCAAGGCTTTCATATCTTGTTTTTCTTTGATGAGTTTATTTTTACTTTCTTCGTGAAGTTTTTCTTGATGATTTAAAAATTGTTCTTTTTTGTTTAAATCTTCTATTTTACTAGAATGCTCTTTTTGAAGTTTTTGTAATTTTTCATCAAATTTTTTCTTTGCACTAAATTCAGCTTCAGCCACAGAATTTTTTGCATCTTTAAGAACTAATTCAGCTTCGTATTCTATAGCTTTTGCTTTTGCTTTTGCTTGCTCTAAAAAGATATTGAAATTTGCATCATTAATCTTTTTGGCGACTACATATCCAATCCCTGCGCCTATAAAAACGGCTATTAATGCGACTAATATTTCTATCATTGTTTTTTACTTTCCTAAAATATTTTTTATAAGGGTTTATATAAAAATTCCCTTTTATATCATGGTTTTGACTAAAAAATTGATGACTTCTTGCATCTATTATTTGTGTAAAAATAACTAAAGGTTTTTTATAAGAAATTGATTCGAAAAACCTATCATAGAAGCCTTGACCATGACCCACTCTACCTAAATTTGCATCAACACCTATAACAGGAATGATTGCTACATCTATTTGAGTTTGTAAAAAAGAATTTTTTGGTTCATATACCCCAAAACTCTTTTTATCAAGAGCTAATCTTAATTTTACTACCTTTAAACTTTTATCTTGCATAAATGGAACAAAAATTTGATATTTTTTTGCTAGAAAATGCCTATATTTATAAAGATTTACTTCGTATTTTAAAGGAATATATATAAGAATATTCTTACAATTTTTATAAAATTTGAGTATTTTCTTTATTTCTTTATAGACTAAAAAATCCTGTTTGTATTGGTAGTTTAATTTTTGTTTGAGCTTATTTTTTTGTTCTACTCTAAAACTATTTTTTATCAAAGCTTTCCTTAGGTTTTAACTTTTTATGTTATACTTTTAAGCTTAAAAAAATATAAGGATATTCTTTGAAATTTAAAATTTTGTTAATGGTTTTTTCTATGTTTTTTTTATTTTCATGTTCAAATGATAAAAAAAATTCAACTGTTGAAAATTCAGATAATTCAAGTCTATCTCAAAGCAATAATATTAATTTTACTTTAAAATTCATTGATGGTAGAAAAATGTTTATTAAAAGTTATGAGCAAGGTTTTAGTTTTGATGATAATTCTAAAGCAAAATTGTTTGTATTTTTTACTACTTGGTGTGCTCCATGTAAAGCACAAATTCCTCATTTAAATAATTTGCAAAAAAAATATCAAGATAGATTCGAAGTTATAGCACTATCTTTAGAGGAAAATAAAAATCAAGAAGTAATTGATTTTATACAAGAAAATAAAATGAATTTTCCGGTAGCTTTAGGGGAAAATAATTTTATTTTTTCTAAAATTTTAAATGTTAATGCTATTCCAACTATGGTATTATTTGATACTAACGGGGAAAAAATTAAAGAATATTTAGGAATGATTCCTGAAGAAATGTTAGATATAGATATACAAAAAGTGATAATGTAATGTTTGGATTTTTAAAAAATGGTTTAAAAAAAACCTTAGAAAGTATTAATTTAGTCAAAGCAGACAACAAAGTCATCACAAAAGATCTTTTAGAAGAAATGCTTTTAGAAGCTGATGTGGCTTATGAAATAGTAGAAGAAATTATTTATTATTTACCGCCAAATGATGAGGTTAAAAAAGCTGATTTAGAGCGTGTAATGGGAACTTATTTTATCTATGATAAGCCACAAACTATTAACGCTAAACCTTTTGTTGATTTGATTTTGGGAGTAAATGGAGTTGGTAAAACTACAAGCATAGCTAAAATGGCTAATTTGCATAAAAAAAATAATGAAAAAGTCATACTTGGAGCGTGTGATACTTTTAGAGCAGGAGCTATAGAACAACTCAAACTTTGGGCTCAAAAACTTGATATGGATATCATTGCTACTTCTCAAGGACATGATCCCTCAGCTGTTGCTTATGATGCTATATCAAAAGCTTTAGCAAAAGGATATGATAGAGTTTTGCTTGATACCGCAGGACGCTTGCAAAATCAAAAAAATTTAGCAAATGAATTAGAAAAAATTGTTCGTATTAGTGCTAAAGCGATGCAAGGAGCTCCACATAGAAAAATTTTAGTATTAGATGGGACTCAAGGAGTGGCTGGAATTTTACAAGCTAAGGCTTTTAATGAGCTTGTAAAGCTAGATGGGGTTGTAATTACAAAGCTTGATGGTACTGCAAAAGGTGGGGCTTTATTTAGTATAGCAAGAGAGCTTGAGTTGCCTATTATTTATGTAGGTGTGGGTGAAAAAATGGATGATATTTGCGAATTTAATGTTAAAGAATACTTAGAAGCTATTTTGGAGCCTATTTTTAAATGAGTGTTTTATCAAAAAATTTAACCGCATTAAATAATCCTTATTTGTATAATAAATTAAAAGATATAAAGATAAATCAATTTCAAAAAATAGAAAATGGGGGGGGGTATATAGAGTTAAATTTTTTAAATGTGCAAACTAATACTCCAATTTATCAAAATCCAAATTTACATTTGCAAGAAAAAATTTCTTTTTATAATGATAAATATCTTTTATATCCTATTTTGTATTTTTATGGTTTTGGCAATGGAATTTTATATAAAAGTTTATTGCAAAATCATCATTTAAAGCATATAGTTGTTTTTGAAGATGAACTTGAAATTTTATATTTAGCCTTTAGTTTTATAGATTTTTCTCAAGAATTAAAAGAACAAAGACTTATAATTTTAAATAGTGATATTTCTGAGTTAGATTTAATGAATTTTTTTCAAACTCCTCCATTTTTTAATTTTTTAAGACTTTATGATTTGCATTTGCATAATGAATATTATGAAATATACCATGAAAAGATATTAAATTTAAGTGAAAAAATTATCCAATGTTTAAAAACTATTGTTATATATCAAGGCGATGATATAAAAGATACTCTACAAGGTATAGCACAATTTATTTATAATTTGCCTAAAATGATTAGTAATTTTCCACTTCAAGTCTTCATAAATTCTAATAAAAATCAAGTAAAATCAGCTATTATAGTATCTACTGGACCATCTTTGAGTAAGCAACTTTCCTTGCTTAAACAATATCAAGATCAATTTAGTATATTTTGTGTTGATAGTGCTTATTCTATATTAGCAAAAAATGATATTAAACCTGATTTTGTTTTAATGAGTGAAAGAACTGAAGTAACATCTGAATTATTAAAACAAAATTATGAAAATATAGATAAAGATATTATTTTTATTTTAGTAGGATTGGTGCATTCGTTATCAATTGAATATTTGGAAAAAACAAATAGAAAATATACACTAGTTCCTTATACAACTAAATTTATTGACAATCTAAATTTAAATAGTTTTGGTAATTTATCAGCAGGTAGTACTGTTGCTTTAAATGCTTTGCATATAGCATGTGAGTTAAATCATGAAAATATCATTTTTATAGGTCAAGATTTAGCATATGGGAAAGATGGTAGTTCGCATCCTAAAGATTACATTTATGGTGCAGGTTATGAAAGTAATATGACAAAAGAATTATCTACAGCTTATGGAGGGTATGGCGAAGTTTTTACTCATAGTACTTGGAATACATTTAGACTCACTATACAAAATTATATAGCTAGCAAAAAAGGTTTTAAATTTTATAATGCCACAGAAGGTGGAGCTAGGATAGAAGGCACTATAGAAAAACCATTTAAAGAGTGTTGTGAAGAATTTTTAGATGAAAATTTAACAAAGCCTTTTGAAAAACCATCGCCATTAGATAAAAAAACTCAAGATGATTTGTTATTGCAAAGTTATAAAGTAATTAATGATAATTTAGAGTTTTGTGATGGATTTATTAAAGATTTTGAACTTTATTTTGAAAATCTAATACAAATAGAAAATAAAATTCAAGCTTTGACAGCATTTAAAGACAAGAAAGAATTGATAATTAAAAGTATAAATGATTTAGATATTTATAAAACAAAACTTGATGAGTATTGTAAAACTTTTTTATATGAATTTATTAGACCTTTTTTGCAGCAATTTGAATTTAATTTAGCAAGAATTTATGTTTTAAATCCTAAAAATGAAGAAGAATGGCTTGGTAAAAATATAACATGGATTAAAGATCATGTATTTTTATTTGAGGTTTTAATAGCAAATATTAAATTATTAAAAGAAGAGATCAAAAACAATATAAATCCTTTAAAAGAAGAGCTTGTAAAAAGAAATTTAAAAGCTAATTAATATATAATTTTTTAAAAATTAGGTGATTAAATGGCTAAAAAACAAATTTTATTTGAATGTCAAGCTTGCGGAAATCAACAAAGTAAATGGCTTGGAAAATGTCCTGATTGTGGCTCTTGGGATAGTTTTATAGAATTAAAACAAGAACAAATTAAAATTTTAAAAGAATTAAATTCTTTTTCAAGTACTCCAAGTTCTGCAGTATGTATTAATGATGTTATAGTAGAAAATTTTACTCGTATAAGCACTCAAGATAGCGAGCTTGATTTGGTTTTAGGCGGTGGGCTTGTAGTTGGATCTTTGGTTTTAATCGGAGGCTCTCCCGGGATTGGTAAATCTACACTTTTATTAAAAATTGCTTCAAATTTAGCAAGAAGTGGTAAAAAAGTCTTGTATGTAAGCGGAGAAGAGAGTAAATCGCAAATCAAAATGCGTGCAGATCGTTTAAATGCAAATTGTGAGAGTTTGTTTTTATTAACTGAACTTTGTTTAGAAGATATTTTAAGCGAACTTTCTAAAAAAGATTATGAAATTTTAATCATTGATTCTATACAGACTTTATATTCTAATAAAATCACTTCAGCAGCAGGTAGTATAACTCAAGTTAGAGAAATTACTTTTGAACTTATGCGTTTTTGCAAAGCAAATAATATAAGCACTTTTATAATAGGTCATATAACAAAAGATGGAGCCATAGCAGGTCCTAGAATTTTGGAGCATATGGTAGATGTAGTGCTTTATTTTGAAGGTGATACTAATAAAGAAGTAAGAATTTTAAGAGGTTTTAAAAATCGCTTTGGAAATATAAGTGAAATCGGAATTTTTGAAATGACTTCAAAGGGTTTAATTAGTGCTAAAGATGTAGCTAATAGATTTTTTACAAGAGGAAAGGCAGTTAGTGGAAGTGCTTTAAGTGTAGTAATGGAAGGAAGTAGAGCTTTGGTGCTTGAAATTCAAGCTTTAGTTTGTGAAAGCACTTATCCTAAAAGAAGTGCTACAGGATATGAAAAAAATCGTTTAGATATGTTAATAGCTTTACTTGAACGCAAGCTTGAAATTCCACTTGGAAGATATGATGTTTTCATAAATGTAAGTGGTGGAGTGAAGATAAATGAAACAGGAGCTGATTTGGCTGTGGTTGCGGCTATAATTTCTAGTTTTAAAAATAGACCTTTAAGTAAAGATAGTGTTTTTGTGGGAGAGCTTAGTTTAAATGGCGAGATTAAGGAGGTATTTTCACTCGATACGCGTTTAAAAGAAGCAAAAATGCAAAAATTTAAAAATGCTATAGTTCCGGTTAAACCTATGGAAGAACTCAGCTTAAAGTGCTTTATAGCAAAAGATTTAAAAGAAGTTTTGGAGTGGATGTAAAAATAAGCATTTTTTCATTAAAATATAAGCATTTTTTTTTTATAATATTAGCTTTGAAACATTCTGCTAAGGATTTTTAATGAAGGATTTATTTTTATTTAGTTCTTTTATAGATTCTAGTCATACTTTCGCATACTTTTTTCATTTGGGTATAGTGGTTGTAATTTCTTTAATTCTAGCAAAGCTTGCGACAAGATCAATGCAAATTGTTCCAAGGGGTAGTCAAAATTTAGCTGAAGCATATATGGAAGGCATTCTAAGTATGGGGAAAGATACCATGGGTAGTGATGAAGCTGCTAGAAAATATTTACCTTTAGTAGCAACAATAGGTTTTATAGTTTTTTTTAGTAATATTATAGGTATTATTCCTGGATTTGAAGCACCAAGTGCAAGTTTAAATTTTAGTGCAACTTTGGCTATTATTGTATTTATATATTATCATTTTGAAGGCATTAGAACTCAAGGATTTTTTAAATATTTTGCACATTTTATGGGGCCTGTAAAAATTTTAGCACCATTAATGTTTCCTATAGAAATTGTTTCTCATTTTTCAAGAGTTATTTCTTTATCTTTCCGTTTATTTGGAAATATTAAAGGAGATGATTTATTCTTGGCAGTTATTTTAGCACTTGTGCCTTGGGTAGCACCTTTACCTGCTTATATGCTTTTAACTTTTATGGCATTTTTACAATCTTTTATTTTTATGATTTTAACTTATGTTTATTTAGCAGGTGCAACTATAGTTGATGAACATCATTAATTTTTAAAAAGCAAAAAATATTTTTTGCTTTTTTCTTTTCTAATATTCTTCTTTTATTCTTTTTTAAACTCTTTTTGAAATAAAAAACGCTAAAATAAATAAAAATTTTTAAGGGAAATTTTAATGTTTGAAGTTGTTATAGGACTTGAAGTTCATGCACAATTAAATACAAAAACAAAAATTTTTTGCTCATGTGCAACTTCTTTTGGAGAAAAATCAAATACAAATGTATGTCCAACATGCCTAGCTTTACCAGGTGCTTTGCCTGTATTAAATCAAGAAGCAGTTAAAAAAGCTATAGCATTTGGAAAAGCAGTTAATGCAACTATAAATAAAAAAAGTATTTTTAATAGAAAAAATTATTTTTATCCTG
The DNA here is from genome assembly GCF_013372105.1 of Campylobacter armoricus. Classification (NCBI taxonomy): domain Bacteria; kingdom Pseudomonadati; phylum Campylobacterota; class Epsilonproteobacteria; order Campylobacterales; family Campylobacteraceae; genus Campylobacter; species Campylobacter armoricus. The sequence goes on along the minus strand of NZ_CP053825.1, from coordinate 1,226,179 downwards.
ATTTACCAAAAGCTTATCAAATTTCACAATTTGATATACCTATAGTGGAAAATGGTGAGTTGTTTATCAATGTAAATGGAGAAAATAAACGCATAGGTATCACTAGAGCTCATTTGGAAGAAGATGCAGGAAAAAATATACACGAAAGTAATTTTTCAAAGGTAGATTTAAATAGAGCAGGTACGCCTTTGCTTGAAATCGTTAGTGAGCCTGAACTTAGAAGCTCTGATGAAGCGGTTGCTTATCTTAAGAAATTGCATTCTATTATAAGATTTTTAGATATTTCTGATGCGAATATGCAAGAGGGGAGTTTTAGATGTGATGCTAATGTTAGCATTCGTCCAAAGGGTGATAATAAGCTTTATACTAGAGTCGAGATTAAAAACTTAAATTCATTTCGTTTTATCCAAAAGGCGATTGAGTATGAAGTAAAACGCCAAAGTGAAGCTTGGGAAGATGGGAAATATGAGCAAGAAGTGGTGCAAGAAACAAGATTGTTTGATACGGTTAATTTAATAACTAGAAGTATGAGAGGTAAAGAAGACTCAGCAGAATATAGATATTTCCCTGATCCTGATCTTTTGCCTGTGATTTTAGATAATGAAATGTTAAATCAAAATATACCAGAACTTCCTGATGAGAAAAAAACTAGATTTGTTAATGAACTAGGCATTAAAGAAAGTGATAGTGAAGTGATTGTATCTTCATTAGAACTTTGTAGATATTTTGAGTATTTAATTGATCAAAAATTAAATCCAAAACTTTGTATTACTTGGCTTACGACCGAGTTAATGGGACTTTTAAAAGGTGAATTGACTATAGAAAACTCACCTATAAAGCAAGAAAAATTAGCTGTTTTGATCAAACGCATAGAAGAAGGTGTTATTAGTGCTAAAGCAGGTAAAGATATCTTAGCTTATGTGTTTGAAAACACAGAAGTTGAAATTGATGATGCTATTGAAAAGCTTGGTTTAAAACAAGTAAGTGATGATGGTGCGATTGAAAAGATTATTGATGAAATTTTAGCAAGTAATGAAGATAAAGTAGCTGAATATAAAAGTGGCAAAGATAAACTTTTTGGTTTCTTTGTTGGTCAAGCAATGAAAGCAGGTAAAGGTGCATTTAATCCTGCTAAAGTGAATGAAATTTTAAAAGCAAAACTTGGTTAAATATGAAAATAGCAGTTATTGGTGCAGGAAAATGGGGAAGTGCTTTATATGATGCATTGAGTGTTAAAAATGAATGCGTAATAACTTCTTTTCACGAAAAAGATCTTTCTTATTTTGTTAGCACCAAAGAAGCTTTAGAATATGGATATTTAGTTTTTGCTTTATACGCTCAAGGAATACATGAGTGGCTTGCAAATAATTTTAAAGATTTAAATCAAAAAATTCTTGTTGCTTCTAAGGGTATTGATTGTAAAAGTTTAAAATTTATGGATGAGGTTTTTAGTGAATTTATAAGCAAGGATAGACTTTGTTTTTTAAGCGGTCCTTCTTTTGCAAGTGAAGTTTTAGAAAAAAAACCTTGTGCTTTGGTTGTTAGTGGAGAAAATCAAGAACTTTGTAATCAATTTGCAAGTTTTTTTCCAAATTATATTAAAACTTATACAAGCTCTGATGTTAAAGGTGCTGAAGTTTGCGGTGCATATAAAAATGTTTTAGCAATTGCTAGCGGAGTTTGTGATGGTTTAAATTTGGGTAATAATGCAAGGGCTTCTTTGGTTTCAAGAGGTTTGGTAGAAATGCATCGTTTTGGACAATTTTTCAATGCCAAAGAAGAAACTTTTTTAGGACTTAGTGGAGCTGGAGACTTATTTTTAACAGCTTCAAGTAATTTATCTAGAAATTATAGAGTAGGTTTGAGTTTAGCTAGTGATAAAAATATAAAAGATATTTTAACAGAACTTGGCGAGGTAGCTGAGGGGGTGCAAACGGCTTATGCAATACATTCTTTATCAAAACAATTTCAAATTTATACTCCAATCGTTAATGAAGTGGTCTTAATGCTAGAGGGTAAAAATGCTTGGAAATCTTTGAAAGATTTAATGTCATCAAAGGAGGAAATATCATGATTATCAAAAATGCAAAAATTTATGGTGAGCAAAAGCTTGATCTTAAAATAGAAGATGGAAAAATTACTCAAATTGCTAATGATTTAAATGATGATGAGCAAATTATTGACATAGAGGGTAAGACTTTGCTTCCTTCGTTTATTGATTTAAATGTGAGTTTGCTTGATAATGAATTTAGTATAGATAAATTATATAATCTAGAAAAAGCATGCTTAAGAGGTGGGGTTGGAACTATAGTTTTAAAAGATAGTTTAGAAGCTAACACTCAAGGTTATGCACTTTATTTTGATAAGTTAAAATCTTTAGATATTAATATTCTACCTACTATTAATGTATTAGATAAAACAGGAAAATTAAAAAATATTGCAACTTTAATAGACTTGGGTGCTGAAGGTTTGGAGCTTTCAAGCACTTTAGGAGCAAATTATTTAAGACAATGTATGCAATATGCTAGTATGAAATCAAGCCCTATATTCTTAAAATGCTTTGATGAGAGTTTTGATGACCATGGTGTTATGAATGATAGTAAGATGAGCTTTGAACTTGGACTTATAGGAATTAGCGATATAGCTGAAATTAGTGAAGTAGCAAAAATGAAAGAGTTGGTGGAATTTTATGGAAACAATGCTTGTTTTGGTGCTTTGGGTATTATAAAATCTTTTGAACTTTTAGAAAATCATCAAAGTGAAATTTCAATTCACCATTTAATTAAAGATGAAAATGCTTGTGAAAATTTTAATACTTATGCAAAAATTCTACCTCCATTAAGATCTAAAAATGAACTTTCACACCTTATGAGAATGCTTCAAAATGGAAATATCACTTTTTTAACTTCTTTACATACTCCTAGTTCCAGGAAAGATTTGGCTTTTGATGAAGCAGATTTTGGAATTAATGCTATAGCTATGTATATGAGTTTGTGTTTTAATTTAGTAAAAGAAGGTTTTTTAACTTGGAAAGAATTGTGTGATTTTACAAGTTACAATCAAGCACAATTTTTGGGTCTAAATAAAGGAAAAATAGAAATTGGCTATGATGCTGATTTAGTTGTGTTTGATGAAAATACTTCCTATAATGGGAAAGATTTATATAAAAATGATAAATTAGAAGGCAAAGTAATAAAGCATTTTATAAAAGGAAAAGTTTTTAGCCTTTAAAGGCTAAAACTCTTATTTATTTTGCATAGCTTGTGCTACCTGAGCGGAGCTATTTCTAATTTTTTCCATACACTCTCTAGCTTCTTTAGCTAAATCTACGCTTTGATTTACACCACTTAAGCCATCTTTTATACTTTGAACTACTTCAGCTGTTACATTTCTGATAGAATTAATGGTGGTAGTAATTTCATTTACTGAGTGTCCAGTTCTTTCGGCTAGATTTCTAACTTCATCTGCAACCACAGCAAAGCCTCTACCATGTTCACCCGCACGCGCTGCTTCTATGGCAGCATTTAGTGCTAAAAGATTGGTTTGATCGGCTATATCACTAATAGTTTGAATGATATTTTTTATTTCTTCTGATTGCTCATTTAAAGAAGAAACCAAATTGCTACTATTATTCATCATATCAGCAATGCTTTGAATATTTTGAACCGTATTTTCTATAACACTATCGCCTTCTTGGGTTAGATTGTCATTTTGTTCAGCTAACTCGCTAATAAGTTTTAACTTTTCTTCATCTCTAACTACTTGATCTGTAATATCTGTTGCGAATTTTATAACTTTATAAATTTCTCCATCGTCGTTTTTTATAGGATTGTAACTTGCTTCTAAATGGATTAATTTATTATTTTTTCCATAGCGTATAAATTTTCCTGATTGGAATTTACCACTTCTTAGTTCCTCCCAGAATATTGTGTATTCTTTTGAGTTTCTAAACTTTTCTTCACAGAACATACTATGATGCTTTCCTTTTATTTCGTTTAGTGAATATCCCATAGTTTGAGTGAAGTTTTCATTAGCATTTAGGATTTCTCCATAAGGATTAAATTCGATAATAGCCATAGAGCGATTAGCAGCATCAATGGTGTTTTTTAAATCAAGCATTTCATAGTGTCTTTGTGTAATATCATTTGCAAACTTAATAACTTTATAAACTTCATTGTTTTGATTGATAATTGGTAGATAATTAGCTTCTAAGTATATATCTTTACCACCTTTTGCAATGCGTCTAAAAAGTCCATTTCTAGATTTTCCGTTTCTTAAATCTTTCCAAAAATCAACATATCTTTGAGATTTAACTACTTCTGGCAAACAAAACATACTATGATGCTTTCCTTTGATTTCATCTAGAGAGTAATTCATTGTTTTTAAAAAGTTTTCATTTGCAGTAATAATAGTTCCATCAATTTGGAATTCTATCATAGCCATTGTGTTGCTAATGGCATTAAATATATCTTGAAAAGATTGATTAGATTGTTCTAATTGAACTATTTTTTCATTTATTTTTTTCTTATTGCCAAACATATTTACCCCTTAGTATTATAAGTTTTGAAATTATATATGTAGTTTTAAAATAAAAAAATCTTTTATATTAATTTTTTGTTAAAGCAGAAAATTTTTCTTGGAGGGATTTTCTCATTTCTTCATTGATTTCTTCATAATTTTTAATATATTTTTCATTGAAGTTTTCAAGTTTGTTTAAAAATTCAAATAATGTCTCCTCCCATAAAGAATTATTTTTTTTACTTAAATTCATTGTTTGTATATGATTGAGTTTTCTACTCATATTGCTAAGTATTTCTAAAAATTCATCATTTTTATTTTCATCTTTGAGTTGAATTTCTTTTTGCAAAACCTTATTTTTTATTTTTCTCATCTCTTCATTGATTAAATCACAAAATTCAGGATATATATTTGTTTTTATAGGTTCAATTAGTTTTTTCTCATCTAATTTTAAAGTATAATTTTTGATAGCAAAAAAAAGAATTAAAAAAGCTAATGCACTGATTAAAATATAGAAAGTCATTTTATTTAAGATTCCTTAGAAATGGTGCGGTTAGCGAGATTTGAACTCGCACACGCAAAGCGCACCACCCCCTCAAGATGGCGTGTCTACCAATTCCACCATAACCGCATTAAGCCCAAAAAGGGCTTTTTGTATTAAGCTGCTACTAATGCTTGGAATGGATTAGCATAAAGAGCGATAAGAGCAATAACAAGTGCATAAATAACTTGAGCTTCAATCATCGCTAAAGCGATAAACATAGTAGTCATTAATTTACCACCAAGACCAGGATTTCTAGCTGTACCTGCAATAGTTGCTGCTGCAGTGTTGCCCATACCAATAGCTCCACCTAAAGCTGCAACACCAAGTCCTAAACCTGCTGCTAAAATTGAAAATGAAGCTAACCATTGATTCATAGAACCTTCAGCTGCAAATGCAAAACCGCTTAAAGCTAACATTAAAAATACGATTTTTTTCATAATTTTTCCTTATAAAGATTTAAATCCTTTCGGCTTGCGTATCCCTACTCGTGATTTGTAAAGTTAAAATCATACACTAATATAACTTTAAAATTATTGAAATTTAAATTAAAGTAATATATTTTAAAATAAATTAAAGTTTTTTTTAGCTACATTAAAAGTTTTTTATAGTTTATAAAATTTAAGGTTATCTTTATGAATGAGAAATTTTCTAAAATAGGCTTTGTTTTAGCAGTGGCTGGTTCAGCTGTTGGACTTGGAAATGCTTGGAAATTTCCAACTTTAGTAGGACAAAATGGCGGTTCTGCTTTTGTGCTTTTATATTTGCTTTTGACTTTAGGTGTTGGTTTTGTTATTTTTCTAGCTGAGCTTAGTATAGGAAAGCTTAGTGAAAAAGATCCTGTAAATGCTTATTATACTTTAGCACCAAAATATAAAAGAGCTTGGTCTATAGTTGGTTTTTCTTTAATAGGTGCTATTTTAATTGTCTCTTTTTATAGTGTGATTATAGGATGGATTGTTAAGTATGCTTATTTTGGATTTTTTCCTTTGCCAAAGAGTATAGAAGAAAGCGGTGCTGTTTTTGGAAATTTGCTTTCCCAAGATGTTTTATCTCAATTTATATGTTTTACTTTTGTATTTATAGTGATTTTTTATGTAGTATCAAAAGGTGTTAAAAGTGGTATAGAAAAACTTAATGTTTGGATGATGCCAAGTTTATTTATATTGCTTATTTTAATGCTTGGATATTCTTTTAGTATGGAGGGTTTTTCTAAGGCTAGTGAGTTTTTGTTTTCTCCGGATTTTTCTAAGCTTGGAGTAGGGGCATTTTTAAGTGCCTTAGGACTTGCTTGTTTTTCTTTGTCTATCGGAGTGGGTTCAATTATAACTTATTCAGCAAGTTTATCTGATAAAACAAATTTCATTACAAGTACTATTAATATCATAATTATCAACATTATCATCGGCATTATGATGGGGCTTATTGTATTTACTTTTATATTTGAATTTAATGGAAATCCAGCCCAACAAGGTCCAGGTTTGATTTTTGTATCTTTAATGAGTTTATTCTCAAATATTGATCCAATTGGCTTTTTGCCTTTGGGAAATATTTTAGCCATAGCTTTTTTTATTGCACTATTTTTTGCAGGGATTACTTCAGCAGTTTCTATGATAGAACCTTTTACTTTTTATTTAATCAATTCTTATAATTTTACAAGAAAAAAAGCTTTGGTGTTTATAGCTTTTGTTGTATATATTTTGGGTAGTTTATGTATTTTATCAAGTATTGAGTGGAGTAAGGGTTTTTTGGAATTTTTTGGGAAAAGCTTTTTTGATATATTAGATTTTATTGCTTCAAATTTAATGATGCCTTTAGGTGGGTTATTTGGTGCCATATTTGTAGGTTTTGTGCTTAAAAAAGAAGCTTTACAAACTTTATTTTATCCTTATATGAAAGGTAAGTACTTTGAGTGTTGGTATTTTTTTGTAAGATACATTTCACCTTTAGCGGTGATTTTAATCATGATAAAACAATTATTTTTTTAAGGTTAAAAGATGAATGAAAAATTTTCTAAAATAGGCTTTGTTTTAGCAGTGGCTGGTTCAGCTGTTGGACTTGGAAATGCTTGGAAATTTCCAACTTTAGTAGGTAATAATGGTGGTTCAGCGTTTGTGGTTATATATTTACTTTTAACTTTAGGTGTAGCTTTTGTTATTTTTCTAGCTGAGCTTAGTATAGGAAAGCTTAGTGAAAAAGATCCTGTAAATGCTTATTATACTTTAGCACCTAAAAATAAAAAAGCATGGTCTTATGCAGGATTTTTTATGCTAGGTGCTATTATTTTGGTGTCTTTTTATAGTGTTGTTATAGGTTGGATAGCAAAATATGCTTATTTTGGGTTTTTTGAATTACCTAAAGACACAAACGAAGCAGGTGCCGTTTTTGGAAATTTGCTTTCCCAAGATGTTTTATCTCAATTTATATGTTTTACTTTTGTATTTATAGTGATTTTTTATGTAGTATCAAAAGGTGTTAAAAGTGGTATAGAAAAACTTAATGTTTGGATGATGCCAAGTTTATTTATATTGCTTATTTTAATGCTTGGATATTCTTTTAGTATGGAGGGTTTTTCTAAGGCTAGTGAGTTTTTGTTTGTGCCTGATTTTTCAAAATTGAGTGTTAATTCTATATTAGATGCACTAGGGCTTGCATTTTTTAGTATGTCTTTGGGTGTGTGTGTGATTTTAACTTATGCAGCAAGTTTGCCTGATAGAACAAATTTTATAAGTAGCGCTTTAAATATTATCATTATTAATACTATTATTGGCTTAATGATGGGGCTTATTGTATTTACTTTTATATTTGAATTTGGAGCTGATCCAACTCAACAAGGCCCAGGGCTTATTTTTATATCATTAACAACTCTTTTTGCGAAATTAGGATTTTTAGGAAATATTTTAGCCATAGCTTTTTTTATCGCTTTATTTTTTGCAGGAATTACTTCAGCTATTTCTATGATAGAACCTTTTACTTTTTATCTTATAAATCGTTATCAAATTTCAAGAAAAAAAGCCTTGGTTTTTGTGGGTGTGATTGTGTATTTTTTGGGAAGTTTATCTATACTTTCTTTTTATCATGTAAGTGCATCGAGTTTAAATTTCTTTGGAAAAAGCTTTTTTGATATTTTAGATTTTTTCATACAAAATTTATTAATGCCAATTTCTGCTTTAATTACAGCGTTTTTTGTAGGTTTTGTGCTTAAAAAAGAAGCTTTACAAATTTTATTTCATCCTTTTATGCGCGGGGTGTATTTTGAAATTTGGTATATCTTTTTAAGATATGTTTCACCTCTAGCAGTTATTTTAATTATGACTAGACAGCTTTTTTTCTAAGGTATTAAAATGAATGATAAATTTTCTAAAATAGGCTTTGTTTTAGCAGTGGCAGGTGGGGCAATAGGGCTTGGCAATGCTTGGAAATTTCCAACATTAGTTGGGCAAAATGGCGGTTTTGCCTTTGTTCTTTTGTATTTGCTTTTAACTATTAGTATAGGATTTTGTGTATTTTTGGCTGAAATTGCTATGGGAAGATTAAGCCAAAGTGATCCTGTAAATGCTTATAAAAGCTTAGCAACCAAGTATTCTCAAAAATGGAAATTTGCGGGATTTTTTATGCTTGGTGGAATTTTTGTATTATCTTTTTATCTTGTTATTATGGGTTGGGTTTTAAAATACATGATAACTTCGATTTATTATTTACCTACTAATACCCAAGAAGCAGGATTTTTATTTGGAAATTTAATACAAAATAGTATTTTAGAAAGTAGTTTGTATTTTTTAATTGCATTTTTTCTTACCTTATTTGTTGTTTCAAGAGGGGTTAAAAGTGGTATAGAAAAACTTAATGTTTGGATTATGCCAAGTTTATTTATTATGCTTGTTTTAATGCTAGTATATTGTTTTTTTCAAGATGGTTTTAAAGAAGCTTTTGTTTATTTGTTTTATCCTGATTTTACTAAGCTTAGTTTAAACTCAGTTTTAACAGCCTTAGGACTTGCTTTTTTTACTTTATGTTTAGGTATAGGTTGTATTACCACTTATGCAGCTTCATTAAAAGATGATACAAACTTAATTACAAGTTCAGCCATAATTGTACTTTTAAATATCAGTATTGGCTTGATGATGGGGCTTATTGTATTTACTTTTATATTTAAATTTAATGCTAATCCCGCAGAAGGTGCTGGGCTTGTGTTTATATCTTTAACGACTTTATTTTCTAATTTAGGTAGTATTTTTGGTCATTTTCTAGCCTTTTATTTTTTTCTAGCTTTGTTTTTTGCAGGGATTACTTCAGCAGTTTCCATGATAGAACCTTTTACCTTTTATCTTGTGAATGAATATAAAATTTCAAGAAAAAAGGCTTTGGTTTTTATAGGTTTTGTGGTTTTTCTTTTAGGGATGAGTTGTATTTTATCTTTTAGTGCTAATTATGGCTCTAGTTTCAGTTTTTTTGGCTTAAGTTTTTTTGATATTTTAGATAAATTAACTTCTAATTTCATGTTACCGCTTGGTGCTATTGCAAGTGCAATTTTTGTTGGATTTTTTGTAGATAAAATAAAAATCTATAATTTGTTTTCTAAATTTATGAGTAAAAGTATTTTTGAAATATGGTATTTTTTACTTAGATTTGTTGCACCCATTGCGATTGTTATCATTATGTTAAATCAAATTTTATAAATTTATTTTTTAAGAAAGTAGAGTTATAATTGCAAAGATGTAAAAATAAGGAAAAATTATGGCTAAAAAGTTAATTGATGTGATGGATACCACATTTAGAGATGGTTTTCAATCTGTTTATGGTGCTAGAGTTTTAATGAATGATTTTTTTCCTGCTTTAGAAGCAGCCAAAGAAGCAGATATTAGACATTTTGAATTCGGTGGTGGAGCTAGGTTTCAAAGTTTATTTTTTTATTTAAATGAAAATGCTTTTGAAATGATGGATAAATTTAGAGCTATTATTGGAAAAGATGCAAATTTGCAAACTCTTGCAAGAGGGGTTAATACTGTAGCACTTGATACAGGTAGTAAAGAGATTATTAATTTGCATGCAAAAATGTTTGCAAAACACGGAACAACTACGATAAGAAATTTTGATGCACTTAATGATGTAAATAATTTAAAATTTAGTGGAGAGTGTATAGTTAAGCATGGTTTAAAACATGAAATTACTATTACTTTGATGGACTTACCTCCAAAATGTAAAGGTGCGCATGATGTGCCATTTTATGAAAGAATTTTAAAAGAAATTTTACAAGCTCAAATTCCTTTTGATAGTATTTGTTTTAAAGATGCAAGCGGAACCTCAAATCCAAATAAAATTTATGAAGTTATTAAAATGGCTAGAAAAAAATTGCCAGAAAATACTCATATAAGATTACATACTCATGAAACAGCCGGTGTTAGTATAGCGTGTTATTTAGCAGCTTTAGAAGCAGGTGTTGATGGTATAGATTTGGCAGCAGCTCCTGTTAGTGGTGGCACTTCTCAACCTGATATTTTAACTATGCTTCATGCTTTAAAGGGAAGTAACTTTGATCTTGGTTTGGATGAAGAGAAAATTTTAAAATATGAAGAAGTGTTAAAAGATTGTTTGAAAGATTATTTTTTACCGCCAGAAGCTACAGCTGTAAATCCTTTAATTCCTTTTTCGCCTATGCCAGGTGGAGCATTAACTGCTAATACACAAATGATGAGAGATAATAATATTTTAGATAAATTCCCACAAGTTATAAAAGCCATGCAAGAAGTAGTAGAAAAAGGTGGTTATGGTACTTCAGTTACTCCTGTGTCGCAGTTTTATTTCCAACAAGCTTTTAATAATGTAATGTTTGGACCTTGGAAAAAAATCGCAGATGGATATGGAAAAATGGTTTTGGGATATTTTGGAAAAACTCCTGTTTCTCCAGATCTTGAGGTAATCAAACTTGCAAGCGAGCAATTAAAATTAGAACCAACTACAAAATTAGCAACAGATATTGCTGATGCTGATGAGAGTAAAAGTATAGCTTATATTAAAAATTTATTAGAAAAAGAGAATTTAGAAATAAGCGAAGAAAATATTTTTATCGTTGCAGCTTGTAAAGAAAAAGGTATAGCTTTTTTAAAAGGTGAAGCTAAGGTTAATGTTAGAAAAAATAGCAAATTAAAACCAAGTCTTATTAATGAAAATCAATTTACCGTTTCGGTTAATGGTAATAAATACCATGTAGAAGTAAGTGCGGGTTTTGATAGAGATGTTAATGTAAAAAGTGCTGTAAAAGTAAGCACAGATAATACAAAAGAAACAAAAACTCAAATAAGTGATAATGCTATCGTTGCAAGTATGAATGCAAATGTATTTAAAATTTTAGTCAAAGAAAATGATAGTGTAAAAGCAGGTCAGGTAGTGGCTGTGCTTGAAGCTATGAAAATGGAAATTGAAGTTAGTGCAAGTAAAGATGGAGAAATTGCAGAACTTTTAGTTGGCGCTGGTGAAAGTGTAAGCGAAGGTCAAGCTTTAATGATTTATAAATAAGGAGGTAAAGATGAAAGGTTTAGAAAATTTAGGTTTAGAAAATATTGGACAAGTTTTTCATAATCTTAGTTATGATGAACTTTTAAAACATGAAAAAAATAACAATGAAGGTGTATGTACTAAAAATGGCACCTTTAGTGTAGATACCGGAATTTTTACAGGAAGAAGTCCCAAGGATAAATATTTCGTAAAACAAGATCCTTCACAAAAATATATTGCATGGGGTAAAATAAACCAACCAATCAGTGAAGCGTTGTTTGAAAAACTCTTAGAAAAAGCCAAAAAACAACTTAGCAATAGTGATATTTATATTCAAGATGCATATTGTGGCGCTTCGTTAAAAAGCCGTAAAGCTGTGCGTTTTGTAACACAAGTTGCATGGCAAGCACATTTTGTAAAAAATATGTTTATTCGTCCAAAAGAAGAAGAACTTAGGGATTTTATTCCTGATTTTGTAGTATATAATGCTTGCAAATGTGTAAATGAAGATTATAAAAAAGATGGCTTAAATTCAGAAGTTTTTGTAATTTTTAATATAGAAAAAAATATAGCAGTTATTGGTGGAACTTGGTATGGCGGAGAGATGAAAAAAGGAATTTTTTCAATGATGAATTATTGGCTTCCATTAGAGAATAAACTTTCTATGCATTGTAGTGCCAATGTTGGAGAAAAAGGTGATGTTGCACTTTTCTTTGGACTTAGTGGCACAGGTAAAACTACTCTTTCAACCGATCCAAAAAGGAAATTAATAGGTGATGATGAGCATGGTTGGGATGATGAGGGTGTGTTTAATTTCGAAGGAGGTTGTTATGCAAAATGTATCAATCTTGATCCTCAAAGCGAGCCAGAAATTTATGGGGCTATAAAGCAAAATGCACTTTTGGAAAATGTGGTTTTAAGAGATGATTTAAGTGTAGATTTTAATGATGCTTCAAAAACTGAAAATACTAGAGTATCTTACCCAATAGAACATATTTTAAATCATGAACCAAGTCTTAGTGCAGCTCATCCTAGCAATATTATTTTCCTTTCAGCTGATGCTTTTGGTGTTTTACCTCCTGTAAGTAAGCTTAGCAAAGAACAAGCAATGTATTATTTTTTAAGTGGATATACGGCTAAAGTTGCAGGAACTGAAAGAGGTATTACTGAACCTGTGGCAACTTTTTCAGCGTGTTTTGGTGAGGTATTTTTACCATTACATCCAACCGTTTATGCAAAGCTTTTAGGTGAAAAAATTAGCAAATATAATGTAAATGTTTATTTGGTAAATACCGGTTGGAGCGGTGGAGCTTATGGTATTGGTAAGAGAATGAGTATAAAAGCAACTAGAGCTTGTATTAATGCTATTTTAGATGGTAGTATAAAAAATTGCGAATTTGAAAATTATGATTTATTTAATCTTGCAGTACCGAAAGAATTAGCTGGTGTAGAGAGTAAATTATTAAACCCTATCAATACTTGGGAAGATAAAAAAGCTTACGAGGAAACCAAATTAAAACTTGCAAAAATGTTTATAGAAAATTTCAAACGCTATGAAGATGTGAAAGAAGGGGCAGAATTTAAATTAGCTGGTCCTGCTATCTAAAAAGAGTTAAGCTCTTTTTAGAATAGTGATTCAGGATTGATTTGAGTTTCTTTATTTTTTGGAAGCTCAAATCCGCCTAGCATATGAAAATGCAAGTGAAAAACTTCTTGTCCGCTATTTTTTCCACAATTAGTGATTAATCTATACCCGCTTTTATCAAGTCCCAAAAGAGTGGCTAGTTCTTGTATGAATTGTGTCATTTCTTTCATTAATTCAGGTTTTAATTCTTGGAAATTTTCAAAATGTTCTTTTGGAATGATTAAAATATGAATAGGTGCTTTAGGGTTGATATCATGAAAAGCTAAAAATTTTTCACTTTCTAAAACTTTATTGGCGGGAATTTTTCCTTCTACAATTAGTTCAAATATGGTTTTTTCTCTCATTTGATAGTCCTTTTTTTGTTATTTTTGCTAATTTTAAATAATTTTACATTAGAATGTTTAAAAAAAATTTAGTTGGAGCTAAAATTGCAAGATATGTTAAAAAAAATTGCTTCTGCAAATACTTTAGCAGAACTTGAAAATATAAAAGTAAATGTTTTAGGGAAAAAAGGTATTTTAACTTTGGAATTTGCGAAGTTAAAAGATTTGCAAGGTGAAGAAAAAAAAGAATTTGCCAATGGTTTAAACAAATTGCGAGATGAATTTAATAAAGCTTATCAAGTTAAATTAAAAGAGCTAGAAGAAAAAACTTTAAGTGAAAAAATGAAACAAGATGTGCAAGATTTTAGTTTTTTTGATGAAACTTCCAACTCAGGTGCTTTACACCCAATTATGCAAACTATGGATAAAATCATAGAGTATTTTACTGCTTTAAATTTCAGCGTAGAAAAAGGACCTTTGATTGAGGATGATTTTCATAATTTTGAAGCATTAAATTTACCTCAAAATCATCCCGCAAGAGATATGCAGGATACTTTTTATTTTGAAGATAAAACTTTGCTTAGATCGCAAACTTCTCCAGTGCAAATTAGAACTATGCTTTCTCAAAAACCACCCATTAGAATGATAGCACCAGGTGCGGTTTTTAGAAGAGATTTTGATATTACCCATACGCCTATGTTTCATCAAGTAGAAGGACTTGTGGTAGAAGAGGGCGATAAGGTAAATTTTGCAAATTTAAAAGATATGCTAGAACATTTTTTAAAACATATGTTTGGCGATGTAAAAGTGCGTTTTAGACCAAGTTTTTTTCCTTTTACAGAGCCATCGGCTGAAGTAGATATTTCTTGTGTGTTTTGCAAAGGTTGTGGGTGTAGGGTTTGCAAGCAAACAGGATGGCTTGAAGTTTTAGGGTGTGGTGTTGTTGATCCTAATGTTTATAAATTTGTGGGTTATAAAAATGTAAGTGGTTATGCTTTTGGTTTGGGAGTGGAGCGTTTTGCTATGCTTTTGCATAAAATTCCTGATTTGCGTTCTATGTTTGAAGGTGATTTAAGATTATTGGAGCAATTTAGATGATTATTAGTAGAAATTGGTTAAATGAATGGATTGATTTAAATGAAATATCAACACAAACTATAGTAAATACTTTAAATTCCATAGGATTGGAGGTTGATAATTTTAAAAGTGTTAAAGCTCCCCAAAAAGTTGTAATTGGCAAGGTTTTAGAAAAAATTAAACATGAAAATTCGGATAAATTAAATATTTGTAAAGTAGATGTTGGAAGTGAAATTTTACAAATTGTTTGTGGAGCTAAAAATGTAGCCAAAGATCAATTTGTGGCTGTATCTTTAGTGGGTGCAGTGCTTCCTAGCGGACTTGAGATAAAACCTGCTAAGCTTAGAGGGGTTGAGTCTATGGGTATGATTTGTTCTTCTAGTGAGATTGGTTTTGGAAAAAGCAATGAAGGCATTATGGTTTTAGATGAAAGCATGGGAGAGTTAGTTTTAGGAAAAGCTTTAAATACCTATGAGCTTTTTAATGATGAGTTAATTGAGATAGAGCTTACTCCAAATCGCGGAGATTGTTTGAGTTTATATGGAGTTGCTAGAGATTTAAGTGCGGCTCTTGATTTAAATTTAAAAGAATTAACTCCTTTAAAAGAAAATGAAAATAGCGTGGGCATAGGAAGAATATTAAGTATAAAAAATCAAAGTGATGTGGAAGGATTTTTTGCTTATAAAGCATTAGAAATCAAGGAAGAATTTAAGTTAAATATCACCATGCAAATTCGTCTTGCATTAATTGAAGCATATAAAAACAACAATATAGAAAATCTTTTAACTTATGCAACTCATGCAAGCGGGGTGATTTTTTGTGCTTATGATTTTCATAAACTTTGTAAAGAATGTCAAATTGATGAAAAGATTGTTTTAGAGATTAAAACACAAGAACATGGTGAGTATGGAATTTATTATAAAGATGAATTGATTGCTTTAGCAGGCATAGAGCAAGAGGATAAAATTAAAATCAATGATGAAAGCAAGATTATTATCATAGAAGCAAGCTATACTTATCCTCAAACTATAGCCAATGCTGTAGCTTTTCATAAGAAAAAAAATGATACCATTTATCGCACTTTAAGAGGTAGTGAGCCTAAACTTGCTTTGGGAATGGAATATTTATTTAATGAATGCTTGAAGATTAATGCTATTAGTATTTTTTCAGGAAGCCAACAAGTTTTTAAAGAAAGCGAAGCTAAGGTAATAGGAATTTTTGGTTCAGAAATAGATAAGATTATAGGTATGCCTATAGATAAAAATATTTTAGTAAAAATTCTTAGAAAATTAGGCTTTGAAATAAGCATAATTAATGATGAGCAATTTAATATAAAAATTCCACTTCATCGCAGCGATATAACTAATATTGCCGATATTAGTGAAGAAATAGTAAGAATTATAGGTATTGATAATATTCCATCAAAAGCATTAGAATTTAGAGAAAAAAATCGTTTAAATAAGGTATATTTTGATTATCAAGATCTTAAAAATTTAAGATTAAGAGCAAGTCATAATGGATATTTTGAAAGTATTCATTATGTTTTGGATAATGAAGAAGAATTAACTCGATTAGGTTTTAAATGTATTAAAAATAAACTTATAAATCCAATTACAAAAGAATTAAATACTTTAAGAAGTACTTTGATAAATCATCTTTTAAATGCAGTAAGTTTTAATCTAAGAAATTCAAAAAAGAAAATCAAACTTTTTGAGTGTGGTAGTGTCTTTGATGAGTTTTCAAATGAACATACTAAGTTTGCAATGATTTTTAGTGGTTATAAAGAAGAAGCTAAAATAGCAAATAAAGCTAAGCCTGTATTGGTGGATTTTTATACCTTTTTAGCTGAATTAAAAAGTATTATAGGTGAGTTTAGTTTGCAAAAATCAGAACACAAATTTTTAAGTCCATATGAGCAAGCAAATGTTTATAAAAATGGCAAGCGTATAGGTTTTATAGGTAGAGTGCATTTAAGTATTGAGAATGAAAAGGATTTATTAAAAACTTTTATTTGTGAGCTTGATTTAGATGGTTTGAAACAAGAATTTAAAACAGCTAAGGTTTATTCTAAATTTCCATCTATGAGTAGAGATTTAAGTATAGTTATACCAAAAGGTTTTGAATATGAAAAAATCAAACATACTATTGCACAATTAAACATTGAAATACTAGAAAGCTTTAGAGTTGTAGATTTATATACAGATGAAAAACTAGGTGATTTTTATAGTTTGACTATTAATCTAGTATTTAGAGATTTTGAAAAAACTTTAGAAGATGATATAGTTCTTAAATACATTGATAAAATCATTGTTGCTTTAAATAATGAATATGGTCTAAAGCTCCGATGAAAATCAAACCTATTAAATGTTTTAAAGCAAAGCTTGAAGATATAACTTCTGATAAATCTATATCTCATCGTTTTGCCATTTTTTCCTTGCTAACTCAAGGAACTTGCAAGATAAAAAACTACTTAAAAGCTCAAGATACCTTACATACTTTAGAAATTATAAAAGCTTTAGGTGCTGAAGTTTATGATGATAATGGGATAATTTATATTAAATCTCCACTTAGTATTAAATCTCCAAATTGTATTTTAGATTGTGGAAATTCAGGTACAGCTATGAGATTGTTGATAGGTTTTTTAAGTGCTATTGAAGATGAATTTTTTGTATTAAGTGGAGATCAATATCTAAATGCTAGACCAATGAAAAGAGTAAGTGAGCCTTTGGTGAAAATAGGTGCTAAGATTTATGGAAGAGCTAATGCAAATTTGGCACCTATTTGCATACAAGGAGCAAAACTTGATGGTTTTGATTTTTTTAGTAATATTGCTTCAGCTCAGGTTAAAACGGCTTTAATTTTAGCTGCATTGAATGCAAAAAAGGAAAGTTATTTTAATGAAGTTGAATTATCAAGAGATCATAGTGAAATTATACTCAATAAAATGGGAGCTTGTATTGAGTATTTAAATAGTGAAAAAACTTCTATAAAAATAAAACCTTTAAAAGAAAAATTAAAAGCATTTGAAGTTTGTGTGCCAAATGATCCTTCATCAGCATTTTATTTTGCTTTGGCTAGTTGTATTTTACCAAATTCAAAAGTGGTTTTGAAAAATGTATTATTAAATAAAACTCGTATTGAAGCTTTTAAAATATTAGAAAAAATGGGTGCTAAAATTACTTATAGTATTACTAATGAAGATTTTGAAAGTATTGGAGAAATTTGTGTTGAAAGTGCAGATTTAAAAGCTGTTGAGATAAATGAAAATATTGCTTGGCTTATTGATGAAATTCCAGCTTTAGCTATAGCTTTTGCTTGTGCAAAAGGAAAAAGTATCGTAAGAAATGCTAAAGAATTGCGTGTAAAAGAAAGTGACAGAATTAAAGCTGTAGTTTTAAATTTGCAAAAATGTGGCATAAAAGTAAAAGAATTTGAAGATGGTTTTGAAGTAGAAGGCGGTGAAATTAAAAGTACAAAAATAGAAAGTTTTGGAGATCATAGAATTGCAATGAGTTTTTTGATTTTAGGTTTAAAATATGGAATGGAAATAGATGATAGTGAATGTATAAAAACTTCTTTTCCAAATTTTATTAATATTTTAAGGCAAATAGGAGCTAAAATTGGAGATTGAACTAGCAAAAAGCTATGGATTTTGTTTTGGAGTAAAAAGAGCAATTAAAAAAGCTGAGCAGATTAAAGATGCAGCGACTATTGGACCTTTGATTCACAATAATGAAGAAATTACAAGGCTTTGGAAAAATTATAATGTTAAAACATTAAACAATATTAGTGAATTAAGTGTAGAAAAAAAAGCTATCATTAGGACTCATGGTATTACTAAACAAGATTTAGAAAAACTAAAACAAAAAAATATAGAAATTTTTGATGCAACTTGTCCTTTTGTAACTAAGCCTCAAAAAATTTGTGAGCAAATGAGCAATGAGGGTTATGAAGTCGTTATTTTTGGCGATGAAAATCATCCTGAAGTTAAAGGAGTTAGAAGCTATGTAAGCACTAGAGCTTATGTTGTGCTTGATGAAAAAGAATTGCTCGATATTAAATTGCCTTCTAAAATCGCAGTTGTATCACAGACTACAAAAAAAATAGAAAAATTTATGGAAATTGTTAATTTTTTAATGCTTAGGGTTAAAGAAGTGCGTGTTTTTAATACCATATGTGATGCAACTTTTAAAAATCAAGAAGCAATCAATGAACTTGCAAAGAAAAGTGATGTGATGATAATAGTTGGAGGTAAAAACTCAGCCAATACTAAGCAGCTTTTTTTAATAGCAAAAAATTATTGCAAAGATAGTTATTTGATTGAAAATGAAAAAGAAATTCAAAAAGAATGGTTTAATGATAAAAAAAAATGTGGCATTAGCGCAGGTGCTTCTACGCCTGATTGGGTAATTAGATTAGTTGTAGAAAAAATCAAAGAATATACCAAAATTAACTAAGTTTAAAGAAAACAATACTATAATCAAGAATTAAAATTTAAAACAAAGGACCACGATGAGCGAGGTGAACAAAAAAGTTCAAAACAGACTAGAGGATATTATTATAGAAGAAGATTTTGAGCAAATGCTTGAAGAATCTTTTAAGTCTGATGAGGAGGCAACTACTCAAGGTATAATTGTCGCTATAAAAGGTGATGAAGTATTTGTGAATGTAGGACAAAAATCAGAAGGTATTTTAGCAGTTGAAGAGATTCAAAATGATAAAGGCGAATTTATCTTTAAAGAAGGTGATACATTAGAAGTTGCTATAGTAGGTTCTCGCAGTGGCAGATCTTTACTTTCTCACAAAAAAGCTTTAAGAAAGCAAAAAGTTAAAGAATTTATTGATAATTATAAAGATGATGAAAGTATATTTGATGTAAAAATAATTGGAAAGAATAGAGGCGGTTTTGTAGCTATAGATGATAATGGAGTGGAATTTTTCTTACCAAAATCACAAAGTAGCTTTAAAGATTCAAATAACATCATCAACAAAACTTTCAAAGTTAAAATTATTAAAATAGACAAAGAAACACAAAGTATAGTAGTTTCTAGAAAAAAAATAGTGGATGAAGAGAGAAGAAAACGCAAAGAAATTATTTCGAATGTTTTAAATCAAGAAGAGATTATAGAAGGAACTATCAAAAAAATTACTACTTATGGAATGTTTGTAGATGTAGGTGGTATTGATGGTTTGGTTCATTATAGTGAAATTTCGTATAAAGGACCTGTAAATCCTAGTTCTTTATACAATGAAGGAGATAAAGTTCCTGTTAAAGTTATGAAATACGATAAAGATAAAAAACATCTTTCTTTATCTATTAAACTTGCTATGCCTGATCCTTGGGATGAAATTAAAGATGGTTTAGAGGTTGGAGATACTATTAAAGTAACTGTTTCAAATATTGAGCCTTATGGTGCATTTGTTGATTTAGGTAATGATATTGAAGGATTTTTACATATTAGTGAAATTTCTTGGGATAAAAATGTAAAAAATCCAAAAGATTACATTAGCGAAGGACAAGAACTTGATGTAGAAGTAATTGAAATTAACGCTAAAGAAAGAAGATTAAGAGTTTCATTAAAAAATTTATTAACTAAGCCTTTTGATGAGTTCCTAAAAACACACAAAATAGGCGATGTGGTAAAAGGTAAAATTACTTCTATAACAAATTTTGGTGCCTTTGTAAAAATTGCTAATTTAGAAGGTTTGCTACATAATGAAGATGCATCATGGAATAGAAACGATAAATGCAAAGATATGTATAAAATCGGTGATACATTAGAGGTAAAAATTATCAAATTAGACAAAGAAAATCAAAAAATTTCTTTAAGTACAAAAGAATTACAAAAAAGTCCAGTGCAAATTTATGCAGAAAAACATCAAGTAAATGATATTGTTGTTGGTAAAATTAGAGATATTAAAGATTTTGGAATTTTTGTAGAGCTAGAAGATGGTGTTGATGCTTTAATTCATAAAGAAGATTTAGGAAATATAGATTTTTCAAATCTAAAAATAGGTGATGATATAGAGGCATTGATTGTATTTATTGATGAAAAGAAAAATAGAATTCGCTTGAGTGTTAAAAGTCTTACTAGAATGAAAGAAAGAGAAACTCTAAATGAAATTAATGATAATGACAAAGTAACATTAGGTGATATTATAAAAGATCAATTATCTTAATAAATGATGAAAAAATATACCCTTTATGGTATTTTAGTTTTTTTAGGATTATCTTTAATAATTGCTTTTGTTTTTATGGTGAGATATGTAAATGTTGGGAATTTACCTATCTCACAAAATGTTAAATACTCTTTTGATGAAATAAAAAAAGAATTACCACAAACTTGGCAAGACAAATTTTCTAATTTTAAAATTAATGATTTTACTCCATCTGCTAATGAATTTTATATGAGTTTTAATATGGATGATTCTGTAGTAAAACCAAAGCAAAAATTTTATATGTTAGATGTCAATAAAAATGATATATATTCTATGTTTTGCTTAAAACAAACTCTACATTCTTTTTTCATTAAATATACTTTAACTCAAAGTAAAAATGAAGTTGCAATTTATTTAGATACCAATAATGAAAAAGTTTTAAATGCTCTGATTGACAAATTAAAAATTTACAATATCAATGCAAAATTAAAGGAGGTTTGGTTATGAAAAAAATTATTGTATGTGATGCAATATTAGACAAGGGAGTTGAACTTTTAAGAAAAGCTGATGATATAGAGCTTATTGAAGCAGCACATTTACCTAAAGAAGAACTTTTAACAAAATTAAATGATGTGGATGTGGCTATTACTAGAAGTTCAACAGATGTGGATTTGAAATTTATCAATGCATGTTCTAATTTAAAAGCTTTAGTGAGAGCTGGTGTAGGTGTTGATAATGTTGATATAGATGAATGCTCTAAAAAAGGTGTTATAGTGATGAATGTACCAACAGCTAATACTATAGCAGCGGTTGAGCTTACTATGAATCATCTGTTGTGCTCTGCAAGATCTTTTGTTAATGCGCATAATTTTTTAAAAGTGCAAAGAAGATGGGAAAGAGAAAAATGGTATGGTGTTGAGCTGATGAATAAAACTTTAGGGGTTATAGGTTTTGGTAATATAGGCTCAAGAGTGGCTGTGCGTGCAAAAGCTTTTGGTATGAAAGTTATAGCTTATGATCCTTATGTGGTAGCTTCTAAAATGACTGATTTGGGTATTGAATGTGTGAATTCTTTAGATACAATTTTAACTCAAAGTGATTTTATTACCATACATACACCAAAAACAAAAGAAACAACAGATATGATTTCTTTTGAAGAAATTAACAAAATGAAAGATGGTATAAGATTGATAAATTGTGCTAGAGGTGGTCTTTACAATGAAGATGCATTGTGTGAGGGATTGAAAAGTGGTAAGATAGCTTGGCTTGGTATTGATGTGTTTAATAAAGAGCCTGCAACCAATCATCCATTTTTAGACTTTGAAAATGTTTCAGTTACTTCTCATCTTGGTGCAAATACTTTAGAAAGCCAAGAAAATATTGCTATCCAAGCATGCGAACAAGCTTTAAATGCAGCAAGAGGAATTTCTTATCCTAATGCCTTAAATTTACCAATTAAGACAGAAGATTTACCAAGTTTTGTAGCACCTTATATAGAACTTATTTCAAAAATGGGTTTTTTGGCTGCTCAACTTGATAAAACTCCTATTAAGGCTATTAAACTTGAAAGTGAAGGACAAATTAGCGAGTATAATGAGTCTTTATTAACTTTTGCGACGGTAAGTGTTTTAAGAGGAATTCTCGGAGAAAACATAAACTATATTAATGCAAATTTTGTAGCTAAAGATAAAGGTGTTGAACTTTCTTCTCGTATTTTACCAAGTAGTGGTTATAGTAATAAAATCACCATAAAAGTAGTTACTGATAATTCTAATATTTCTATTTCAGGAACTATTTTTGGTGAAAATGAACAAAGAATAGTAGAATTAAATGGTTTTGATGTGGATTTTAAACCTAAGGGTAAAATGGTTATTTTAAACAATAACGATATACCAGGGGTTATAGCTAATGTTAGTGGAATTTTAGCAAAAAATAATGTTAATATTGCTGATTTTAGACTCGGTAGAAATGGCTTTGGAAAAGCTTTGGCAGTGATTTTGCTTGATACAAAAATTTCAAAAACATTGCTTGAAGAGTTAAGAGCTGTTGATGCTTGTATTTTTGCAGAATATGCAGAAATTTAAGGCTTTTTACAAGCCTTAATTGTTACAATTATTTTTTAATTTTAAAATTAAGGAAATTATATGGCTTCTTATGGAATGGGAGATTTAAAAAAAGGTTTAAAAATAGAAATTGATGGTATTCCTTTTAAAATCGTAGAATATCAACATGTAAAACCAGGCAAAGGTCCTGCTTTTGTGCGTATTAAAATTAAATCTTTTATTGATGGCAAGGTTTTAGAAAAAACTTTCCACGCAGGAGATAAATGTGAATCTCCAAATTTAGAAGAAAAACAAATGCAATATCTATATGATGATGGTGAAAATTGTCAATTTATGGATACGCAAACTTACGAACAAGTTGCAATTAGTGATGAGGATGTAGGTGAAGCTAAAAAATGGATGCTTGATGGAACTATGGTAGATGTTTTATTTCACAATGGAAAAGCAATCGGTGTGGAAGTACCTCAAGTAATGGAGCTAAAAATCATCGAAACAGCACCAAATTTTAAAGGTGATACTCAAGGCTCAAACAAAAAACCAGCTACTTTGGAAACAGGTGCAGTGGTGCAAATTCCTTTCCATGTATTAGAAGGTGAGGTTATTCGTGTTGATACTATACGCGGTGAATATATAGAAAGAGCAAACAAATAAGCTAAGTTTATCTTAGCTTAATTATTTAATCTTTTATTAAGTTGCCACCAGTTTAACTTATAATATAGTTCTTGAAATTCTTTGTGATACTTGTCTAAAATGATCTCTTGATTTGTGTTTTTGAGTGAAGTGCTATTTTCAAAAAAATATCCCTTATTTGCAATATACACACCTTTATTATCAATCCACAATGCATCATTTATCCCAAATTCTAATTTTTTGTTTTTGGCTAAACCTAGCATATTTCTTCCACCTATGCTAATGTATTCTACATTATTAAGGCTTATATTGTATAAGGTTGGAAATATATCTTTATGTGATCCTACTCTATTTTTATCATAATTAATATTATATTGCAGTGATTTTGGGATATATAAATAAAAAGGAACGCTGTAAGAAAAGGCTTTTGTGTTATATAGGTTATTTTTTAAATCTCTCAACCTATGATCTCCTGTAGCAGCTATAATGATTTGATTTTTTAACTCACTTTGCTTTATTTTGCTCAAAAATTTTCCAAATTCATCGTTTGCATAAGTATATGCTTTTAATATTGCTAGTTGCTTTTTATGATTATATGGAAGAAGTTTTAATAGCTCATTTGGTATTTGATTATGATTGATTTTTATATTATAATCTAAATATGGTGGATGATTTGATATTGTTAGGGCAATGATTAATGTTTTATGGGGATTATCTTGTAATATCTTGTATGCTTTTTTATATAAAAATTCATCGGCTATTCCATAGCCATTTTGTGTTGTTTTGGCTTGAGGGTAAGAATTAATAATGCTGTTTTCATCTATAATTTCATCTACTCCTTGTTTTTTTAAATATTCTTTTATATTTTGCCAAGATCCATTTCCAGCGCTTATAAAAATAATTTTATAGCCTGCTTTTTTGTAAATTTCAATAGGAGTAAGGGGTAGTTTTATTGTTTGAAATTTGCTAGTTGAAATATTTGAAAATGGGCTTACAAATAACAAATTTGCCAAACTAGGTATAGTTCCATTGCTTGATGGTAAAAATCTCTTAAACAAAAAATCTTGCTCAAAATGTTGTTTTAATTCACCTAAAAAATTTATTCTTTCAGAGCTATACTCATTGATTTCTAAACCAAAACTTTCCATTATATTTAAAAAGATACTTGGTTTTGTAATATCTGCTATAGGGTTATTTTGACTTATATCTATATAAGGAAACAATTTGCTTTGAATTTCTTTTGCAGTGTTATCATCAATTGGGAGTATTTTTTGTTCTTCTTTGTATTGTTTATAAGCCCAAGCAAAAGCCATTATAGGATTTAGCATGATATCATTTACAACCTTGAATTCACTAAAAGAATAATTTTGCACATTAATAGCAACATGTTTAAATGGTCCTCTAAGAGCTAGTGTGTATATGAAAATTAAAATGATATTTAAAAACAATAAGGTGTGAATTTTATAGTTGCCTTTGGTAGTTTTATAATATAGAATTTTTAAATTTAAAAATACACAGCATAGAGAAACAAATAAAGCTAAAAGCGAAATTTTTAAGATGGGATAATCATTATAGATAATATCTAAAATAGTGCTAATATTATCATTTTTTATGCTAAATAAGAAAATATTAAATTTATCATCATAAAGCTCATAGTAGTAATATTTTGCAAAAGAAAAAATTATACTTATAGTGGCTATAAATGCTATATAAATACTTGAGGTAATGCCATATAGCCTATATACCCCCCCCCATAAGTATCACTGGTTTTTTGTAGTTAATATGGGAAAATATTAAAGCTAGAAACCCACAAAGTAAAAGTGGTAAAAAGGCAATACTTAAAAATCTTATATCATGATAAATTCCATAAAAATACATTTTTACTATATCATAGAAATTACTTTGTGTGATTTTTTGTGGAATAAAATCATTTTGCATGAAAAGTCTATTAATAGCAAATATACTTACAAGCAAAAAACAAAAGGCAATAATTTGAGTGAGTATTTTTTTCATTTTTTCTCCTATAAAATTTTTAGTTTATTAATTTCATCTCTAAACATAGCTGCTTTTTCAAATTCAAGATTTTTAGCCGCTTCTAACATTTGTTTTCTTAATTCTTTTACCATCTTAGCACGCTCTTTTGCTGGCATTTTTTCAAGTTCTTTGCCTTTGCGATAAATTTCTCCTTGCTCAAGGTTTTGTTTTAAACTCTCTTCTATATTCCTTGTTACTGAAGTTGGTGTGATATTGTATCTTTTATTATAAGCTTCTTGCAAAACTCTTCTTTCGTTGGTAGTATCAATAGCTTCTTGCATAGATTTTGTAATTTTTTTAGCAAAAAGCAATACTTTACCATTTACATTTCTAGCAGCTCGTCCCATGGTCTGAATGAGTGCAGTAGTGCTTCTTAAAAAACCTTCTTTATCTGCATCCATAATCGCTATGAGAGAAACTTCAGGTAAGTCAAGTCCTTCTCTTAAAAGATTAATACCTATTAAAATGTCAAATGCACCACTTCTTAAACCACGAATAATTTCATTACGCTCAATTGCATCAATTTCTGAATGCATATATTTTACTTTTAAGCCAAGCTCTAAGTAATATTTGCTAAGTTCTTCAGCCATTTTTTTAGTTAAAACGGTGATTAAAACTCTTTCATTACGCTCTATGACTTTTTTTGCTTCATCATATAATATTTCAACTTGATTGTCACTATCTTTGATTTCTA